>JAKEEV010000205.1 GCA_022616395.1 Planctomycetia bacterium
GTCCGGCGGAAGCTCGACACGCTTGGCGGACTGGAACGGCAGAACCAACTTCAACCCAACCTCGATGATCTGGACCGCCAAAAGCTCCTGTCACAGAACGGGCAGGAGCCGAAGGGATGACACTCTACATCGCCCCTGTCGTGGAAGGCCAGACCGAGCAGGGTTGTCTCGAGAAACTTCTACGCCGGGTCTGGAACGAGTTGTTAGGCTGCTCTGAACGGCTTCAGGTTGTGGAGCCGTTTCGCGGGCAACGCGACGCGCTCGTACATCCAAGCGGAACAGTGTTGGTTGATAGCGTGGAGAAAGCGTTTCTGAAACTTCGAGCAGTTTCAAGGAAAGACATCGACGCCCGCTTACTGCTGCTCATCCTGCTCGACGCCGAAAACGATTGCCCCGCAACCCTCGCCCCGCGACTGTTGACAGCGGCAAAAACTGCGTTACCAAGTGACGCTCCGATCGCTTGCGTGCTGCCAAAGCGCATGTTGGAAAACTGGATCGTTGCGGGAGCATCAACTCTCGCCGGAGTGAACGGACTCCCGAACCCGCTGCCGGCTCGTGACTCTTTCGAGGACCGAAGCGGCGCCAACTGGCTGGAATCGCAATTCCGAAGTGTGAACAAGACCAAGAAGTATAAGAAAACGGTTGATGCGAAAAAGTTCGTCGAAAAGATGAACCTGTCTGATTGCCGGAAGAACGCGCCGTCGTTCGACAAGCTCTGTCGCGAACTCGAAGCACGACTTCCGCCACCGGAACCCGAAGCCGCTCCGCCTGCTCCCGAACCACCGGCTCAACCTGATCCGCCGGCCGGGTAATCTTCGCCTGCCAACTTTGCCGATATTACCAGTTGGGCAACTGTCATTGTGGTGGTGACGCGCGCTCTCTAAACTGAGCGCATGAACACTCTCACATCCCGAGCGGAGCGACCGGCCATGACGGCCCCAAACGGTTTGGCGAACGGCCGGCGTCAGCCGGCTGGTGGATTGTTCGAGGACGAGTCGTTTCCGGAGAACCAGCCGGCTGACGCCGGCCGTTCGCCTGGCTTGTTCGCGGACATCGTCTTCGACCGACCGCTCGATCACGCTTACACCTACGCCGTGCCCGAACAACTCGTCGGCAAGGTTGGCGTCGGGAAGCGCGTCGAGGCTCCCTTTGGGAAAGGAGATCGCGGAACCGCGGGCTTTTGCGTGCGCGTCACGACCGACGCACCGGCACGCGAAGTGAAGTCGCTCACACGCGTCCTCGACGACGAAACACTCGTTGACGAACACGTCATGAAGCTCACCCGCTGGATGGCGGACTACTATCTGTGCGGCTGGGGTCAGGTTCTGCACGCGGTCGTGCCCGCCGGAGTGCGCGACAACGCCGGCACGCGAGTCGCGTCGTTCGTCGAGCCGCTTCCCAAAGACAAGTTGCCCAACCCACTGCCGACCGTCACTCCGCAGCAAAAGTCCGCGCTCGACAAGCTCAAGAAGGAGAACCGGCCGCTTGAGATCATTCAACTGGCTCGGCTGGCGAAATGCACAACGGGTGTTGTTGCGGGGCTGGTCAAGAAGGGACTTGTGAGGAAATACACCGAGCGCATCGAAAACAGGGAGGCGAGCGGGGGACGTGAGTCCCCTGATGAAGTTGATGAAGCAGAATCAGGGGACTCACGTCCCCCGCTCGCCCTCGATCTCAACGCGGACCAACTCCGTGTGTGGGAAACTCTCCGCCCGACCATCGCGGCGGGTGGTTATCACGCGTTTCTGCTTCATGGAGTTACGGGTAGCGGCAAGACGGAGATTTACCTGCGTGCCATCGAAGAAGTGGTGAAGCAAGGGAAGGAAGTCATCGTTCTGGTGCCGGAAATCTCGCTCACACCGCAAACGATCTCGCGATTCAAGGGCCGATGCGGAAACCTCGCGGTGATGCACAGTCACCTCACTGACGCCGAGCGCGGAAACTACTGGCGTCGAGTCGCGGGCGGACAGATTCAGGTTGTGGTGGGGGCACGCAGCGCTGTCTTCGCTCCGACACGCAAGCTTGGGCTTATCGTGATCGACGAGGAGCACGAGAACACCTTCAAACAGGAATCCACCCCGCGCTACCACGCTCGTGATGTTGCCGTGATGCGTGCCCGGCTCGAAGGCATTCCCATTCTGATGGGTTCCGCGACTCCGAGCCTCGAAAGCTGGGCGAACGCGGAACGTAAGAACTACACGCTCTTGAGTCTTCCCAATCGCGTTGAAGATCGGCCGCTCCCCGCGGTGAAGATGATCGACCTTCGCCACGAGCCGAAGTCCACCGGCAAGCACTTCGCGATCAGCCCGACGCTCGAATCCGCGATGAAGCAGACTCTCAAGGATAGGGGGCAAATTATTCTGCTTCTGAACCGCCGCGGGTTTAGCACGCATGTTCACTGCGAAGCGTGCGGGCACGTTGCTCAGTGCGCTCACTGCGATCTGGCACTGACGTTCCACCGCACGCGCTCCGCGCTCGTGTGTCATTACTGCGGATTCGAGACAGCACCTTTCCAGAAGTGCCCAAGTTGCTCGCAACCAGGCATCCGCTACCAGGGACTCGGCACGGAGAAGTTGCAAGCGGAGATCGAGGAGAAGTTCCCCGGTTATGTGTGTCAGCGAATGGATTCGGACACGATGTCCAAGCCTGGCAGTCACCAGCGCGTGCTTGACGCGTTCCGCGACGGGCTGATTCACATCCTCGTCGGCACGCAGATGATCGCGAAGGGGCTGGACTTCCCCAACGTCACGCTCGTGGGCGTGGTGAACGCCGATGTCGGGCTTCACCTGCCGGACTTCCGCAGCGCGGAGCGCACATTCCAGTTGCTCGCTCAAGTGGCAGGGCGAGCAGGTCGCGGGGAGAAAGGCGGTCAGGTGCTGGTGCAAACTTTCACGCCCGATCACCCCTGCATCACGCTCGCCGCTCACCACAACTACACCGAGTTCGCCAA
>JAKEEV010001290.1 GCA_022616395.1 Planctomycetia bacterium
ACACTTCGCGCGCGGAGCGATACATGCGACAGGTGGCGAGGTTCGTTGCATCGCAAACGTCCGTGTAGAAGCCAGCTTTGCGGTACGCGCGCGGAAGCGTCAGGCCATCGTGAAGCGATGACTTCACCGCGGAGTGCCCGCCCACTTTTTCGTAAGCGACCCGTGTGGTCATGAACCACTGTCCACAGCCGGCCCCGAACGCGGACCAGCGGAAGTGCCTCATTGCCCACAGCGGCAGAAAGCAAAGCAGTAGCCAATTGATGAGGGGGATGAGCAGCTTTTCGAGCAGCGTGCCAGTTTCCTGTCGCGGGAATCCGCTGACCAGTTCCGAGCCGCTTTGCTTGAGGAAGAGTGCCATCCGCGCAAGCGCATCGGGTTCGAGTCTCACGTCGGCATCGATGAAGGTGAAGATGTCGAAGCGCGCGTGTTTCGAGAGCGAGTAACATGCGTGTTGCTTTCCGCACCACCCTTCGGGAAGCGGAGGAGCAGCTTGCAGGCGCACACGGGCATCTTCCTCGGCGGTGGCTCGAACGATTTCCGCCGTGCGGTCCGTGGAGTGGTCATCTAACACAATCACTTCGAGTTCGACATGCTCTGAAGCGAGTACGGAGCGAACGCAGGCTTCGATTCCGAGTTCTTCGTTGCGAGCGGGAATCAGAACAGAGACGGAGGGGGAACCCACCCCCCCAACCCCCCTCCTTGCAGGGAGGGGGGAGTCGGACTCCGAAGAAAAGGCAGCACTCGGACCTTCGGCGCTTATCTCCCCCTCCCTGCAAGGAGGGGGTTTGGGGGTGGGTTCTTGCAAGTCCGGCGGTTCGCGGAAGAGGAACGAGTTCCACAAGTAGAGCAGGGCGGGGACCGCGGCACAGCCAAGCGCGATGTACGCCAGCGTCATCAGCGTCACGGCTTCGCTCCCGGTTGCGCGTCGCGTGTGCCCGCGTCATGCGAAGCATCGAACTTCCGCCCGCGAATCCACGCCTTGAATCTCCTCCAACTGTCGTAAACACCACCAACGCCGGTCTTGCCGGAGAGCAGCTCCGTGAACACGGCCGGATCGCTGGTCATCGCCTCTGTATTCAGCACATCCAGATTGCGCGTCAGCGCATCTTCAATCAGCGAAGTCCATTCCTTGCCGTGTAAGTTCGGATAATCGGCGATGAGCAGCGGTTCCGCCACGCGAACGAGTGCTTCCGGTGTGCGTTCGGTCCAGAAGGTGTATTCCACTGCGATTGGGAGAACGCTTCCGCTTGTCATGCGAGCCGCGAGGTGCCCGACGCCGGATTGAAGCGCGAGTGGTCGCTCGCGAACATCCGTGAAACGTCCCTGTGCTGTCACCCAGAACACGCGCCGTGGGTGCGAGAGGATCGCGGAGCCTGTGCGAAGGAACTCTGCAGCTCCGCGAAGCGACTTGGTATCCACGCCGACAAAGCCGAGCTTCTTAAAGAAGCGGTATTGCTCTACCGCGACCGCGTCGATGGCCGCGAACTGATCGCGATCCGCGAACGCGCGACTGAGCACCAGTCCGATAAGCGGATCCCACCACGAGGGATGATTCAACACGATCAGAAGCGGTTCGTCGCTGGCGGTGAGTGAGTGCCCGGACTTCGATAGCCGCACCGCGTGGAAGTGCTTGCGAACATATCGGCACCCATACCAGCGGAACAGTTTCACCAGCCACAGCCAGCGGTGCGGAAGTGGATCGCTTCGCTGAGCGTCTCGGCGACTCATGCTCACACTCTGGCGAATCGCTTCTGGGTTGCCGGATGTGTTTCCTTCCCCACGTTCTTCGGCACGATCTTGTCCTGATCGAGCGCATCGGCCGCGATCCAGCCGGACATCAGCACCATCGGCATTCCGGGACCGGGATGCGCGGCACCGCCCGCCAGATACAGTCCCTTCACATCCGGCGAGCGGTTCGCGGGCTTGAACGCGCCGGTCCACTTGCCGTGACTCGACAGCCCATAGATCGCGCCGTTGAGCACGCGATAACGGTCGTGAATGTCCTGCGGAGTCAGAGCCGATTCGTACACGATGCGGCTCTCGAGGTCGGGCATTCGTCCAGTTGTCTTCAACTTCTCGATGATGATGGGCCGGTATTCGGGAAGCATCTTCGACCAGTCGTGATGCGGGCGAAGATACGGCGTATGAACGAGCACATAGAGCGCATCCCCACCAAGCGGGGCGGTTGCGGGTTCGGTTCGCGCGGTCGATGCAAGATAGCAAGTCGGATCGGGAGCCGGTTCGCCCTTGCGATAGATGTAGTCAAACTCCTCGTGCGGGTCGCGCGAAAAGACGAAGTCGTGATGAAGCAGGTGATCGTAGGCTTTGTTCAGTCCGAGATAAAGCACCACGCCGGAGCAAGCTGGTTCGTAACTCCGGCGGTTCTCGAAACGCTTGGTGGCACGCGGCGCGGTCTCGGCAAGCAATTCGCGGTGCGTGCGTGCGCTGTCGGCATTTGAAACAACGGCCGCGAGTTCGATCACTTCGCCCGCTTCGGTTTCCACTCCGCGCACACGAGTGCCGTTCTCCTCCATCAGCACTCGGCGAATGCCGGTGTTCGTTCGGAATTCAACACCGAGTTCTTCGCCAAGTTGAACCAGAGCTTCAGGCACCGCGCGGATACCGCCACGCGGATACCACACTCCCTCAGTCGTTTGCATGTGCGCGATGCCGCAGAGAACCGCGGGCGATGATTCCGGGCACGAGCCGACATACTGCGTGAAGTGATCGAGCATCTGAGCGACGCGAGCATCCGGCACGAACTTCCGCACGGTCCCCGCGACCGAACATCCCATCCGCATGTTCAGCACATCGCTCATCAGGCCCACGGAGAACCCGGCGTGCCAGTCAATCATGTCTCGAATCGAGCCGAGAGACTTCCAGAAGAAATG
>JAKEEV010001291.1 GCA_022616395.1 Planctomycetia bacterium
ACCAAGCGGCCGAACTGCTGGAAGAACCGCTTCGGGTGTCGGGCCTTCACCACGACAGACTCCGCGCTTCCGTCGGCGAGCTTCGGGGCGACATCGACTCCCAGCACTTCCTGCATCGCAAGAAGGAGTCGGGCCACTTCTCGCGGGCGCTCGACATCGATTCGCACCGAGAGCGGGTGATCTTCGAGCAAGTCGCGTATCTGCTGGAGCGTTCCCACAGCGGCGATTCGCCCGCGTGCCATGATCGCGACGTGATTGGTGAGCTTTTCGAGTGCTTCGAGTTCGTGGCTGGAAATTAACAGGCACTTCCCCTGACCCGCGAGCGACTGGAATAGCTCCAACAACTCCTGTCGGCCGATCGGGTCGATCCCGGAGAGCGGTTCATCGAGAACAAGCAGATCGGGATTGTGCAGAAGTGCTTGCGCGAGCTTGATTCGCTGCCGCATCCCTTTCGAGTATCCGCGCAACTTGCGGTCAGCGCGGTCAGCCATCCCAACACGTTCCAAAACGGATTCGGCGCGCCGCGTGGATTCCGTTCGCGTGTAGCCACACAGCCGGGCCATTGTCCACACGAACCGCCGACCGGAAAGATCCTCATAGAACGCATCCACATCCGGGCAGTAGCCGACCAGTCGCCGAGCGTGCCAGTCCCACGCATCCGTTCCGCGCACCGTTACGCGGCCAAGCGTCGGCTTGAGTTGGCCGTTCGCCATGCGAAGTAGCGTGGATTTGCCCGCTCCATTTGCACCGACCAGGCCCGTAATTCCACCTGTGAGTTCGAGCGTGACTTGATTCAATGCGAGAACGGAGCCGTACCACTTGGAGACTTGCTCGAAGAGCAAGAGGGGTTCTTGTAATTCGGAACGCGGAGTGCGGAATGCGGAATCAGGAACCGTCGCGGGAAGGTTCGCTGTGACTTCATGCGAAGTGCCGACCGGTTCGACCGTGGTTTGTAATTCCGCATTCCGCATTCCGCACTCCGCGTTCCAGGGATTGAAATTCCTGGCTATTTTCGGTGACACCTTTGGTGTCACATTGTCTTTCTGACCCCAACGGGGTCACCGGGAATAGCCAGGGATTTCAATCCCTGGTTTTGGTGCCGGCGTCGCGCCATTACGAAACGATCTCCACCGCCTGAATGCGCTTTCGCAAATACAGCAAGCAAGCAACTATCACGCCACCGACGACCATCCACGCCTCGCCGTAACTAGGTTGAGGTTGCGGGCGAATGGTTGCGGGGTCGGCTTGCAGACACCACAGCCCGCACAAGTATAGGTTGTTCCACAGGTCGATGAGCCGGCAGCGTTCGTCCTGAAGCGCGATCGTCAGCCAGTTCGCGAGCATCTTCAACAGGACGAACACGCCCATCCAGATCATCACCATTGGCACCGTGCGCCGCACCCACACCGCGGTTGCCACCGTCAAGAGGCTCAGCGTAACGGTGAGCACCAGCCCATATCCGATGATACCCAGAAGCAGGTCGAGGTTGTCGAAATAGTACGTTTGCCAGTCGTAGAGCAGTCCCGCTTCGATCCACAGAAGGATCGCGGGCAGCGTGGTCATGAGGTTGATGAGAGCGCCAATCGCGAGGCACTTGCCGAGGATGTAATGCCAGCGTCCGATAGGCTTCGAGAGATAGAACGGCAAACTGCCGTGGAAGAAATCGTTGCCGACCAGCACTGAGCCAGCCAGAGCCAGCACGATGATGAGGATGTAGCCTTCGAACCAGATGAAGTTGCCGAATGTGTGCGTGGTGCCGTTGAGAGCGAGGCGATCCAGGAAGCGCGTGAGGTTGCGTGGGTTTACCGGGATGCCGGCGAAGCGGATCGTTTCCGTCGAGAGTTGGTTGGTCATCCAGACCACGAGGTATTGCGCGTAGAAGAAGAAAAAGAAGATCATCAGGCCGAGCGCGAACAATCCCCACAGCAGCTTTCGGCGGAACATGAGCTTCAGCGACGCGCGAGCCAGCGCCACAGAAGCGTAGAGCGGCCCGTGCGGAGTTCCGCGCCACGGCCGGTATCTCAGAAGTGTGTCAGTTTGCGCCATAGTCAATCAGAGCCGGAAGCGTCAGCGACGGTTCTTAGTGGCTTTTCATAGTCAATCAGAGCCGGAAGCGTCAGCGACATAGTCAATCAGAGCCGGAAGCGTCAGCGACGGTTCTTAGTGGCTTTTCAACCGCTCCCTTGCGGTCGCGGCTCGTTCGGGAGCTTGAAATCGCAGCCAACCAACGAGCCGCGAC
>JAKEEV010001292.1 GCA_022616395.1 Planctomycetia bacterium
ACGCCTCGACGAACAGAAACCGTCGGGCTTACGCCTCGACGAACAGAAACCGTCGGGCTTACGCCTCGACGAACAGAAACCGTCGGGCTTACGCCTCGACGCTCATGGAGACTCGCATGCGCTACTTCCTCTCCCTTGCGGTCATCGCACTCGCGGCAAGCAACTCCTTCGCCCAGGAGCCGAAGAAGCTCAACGTACTATTCCTCATGGCGGATGACATGCGGCCGGAACTCGGCTGCTACGGTCACGCCGTTGTGAAGTCGCCCAACCTCGATGCGCTCGCCAAAGCCGGTGTGCGGTTCGACCGCGCGTACTGTCAGTATCCGCTGTGCAATCCGTCGCGTGCCTCGATGCTCACCGGAAGGCACCCAACCACAACAGGCGTACTCAATAACACCGTGTACTTCCGCGACGCGCATCCGGACTGGGTTAGCTTGCCGCAACACTTCAAGGCCAACGGCTACGCTGCCCTTCGCACGGGCAAAATCTTCCACGGCGGCATCGACGACACGGATGCGTGGACCGAAGGAGGAGAAGTTCGCAAGAAGCCCGATGCGAAGAAAGTGGATCCGAAGGAGCGGCAGAAGCGATCAGACCGAATTGTCGTGCTGGATGGCGATGGCGAAGCACACGGCGACTTCAAGACCGCGGTGCGCGCAATCGAGTTGCTCGGCAAGTACAAGGACAAGCCGTTTTTCCTCGCATGTGGGTTCACCAAGCCACACAGCCCGCCGACCGCGCCGAAAAAGTTCTTCGAGATGTACGATGTGACGAAGATTCCGCTGCCGAAGTCATTCGCCGCGAAGCCGACCGTGCCCGATGGCTTCCCCGAACGCTGCCTCACGCCCAACGGCGACCTGTTCATTCGCCGAGATGCGACCGAGGACGAAGCCCGCAAGATGATTCAGGCTTACTGGGCGTCAACTTCGTGGACAGACTGGAACGTAGGGCGGGTGATCGCGGAGTTGGACCGGCTCAAGCTTCGCGACAACACCATCATCGTGTTCTGGGGCGACCACGGCTATCACCTCGGCGAGATGGGGAAGTGGTCGAAACACGGATCGCTCTTTGAAGTGGGCACGCGCGTGCCGCTGATTGTGATAGACCCGCGCGCGAAGGCAAATGGAAAAGTGGTCACCAAGCCGGTTCAGTCGCTCGACATTTACCCGACGCTCTGCGAACTCTGCGGCCTGAAGCCGCCGCCGGGTCTCGAAGGGCATAGCCTCAAGCCGCTGCTCGATGACCCCAGCGCGAAGTGGGATCACCCCGCGCTGAGCGTGTTCGGCAACGCGAAGCGGTTGGGTGTCGCGGTGCGAACCGACAAGTATCGCTACGTCGAGTATGACGCCGGTAAGGACGGTGTGATGCTCTTTGACGAGATGAACGATCCCAACGAGACGAAGAACCTCGCGGATGACCCGAAGCTAGCGAAGGTGCGCGAAGAACTCGCAACCATCGCCCGCCGATACACGGTCAAGAAGTGACGAGCGGAATAGGCGACACGAATCATTCGCGAGGCGTGTCGCCTATTCTCACCACCTCCGGCGTACGGACGCCGGGGCGAGTTTCACCGCTGACGATCACGAACTCTCCCTTCCACTCCACCACGGGCGCAGTCGCGCGTGAGATCGTGGCGGTCGTGGTGGTTTCCCAGCGGTCGGTTTTCGGATCGTAGCTCAGTTCGTCGCGCGGAAAGCCGGGATGCTTCGCCTTCGGCTCGAAATCGACCTTCGTTCCGTCATCGCCACTTACCAGCAGCAACTTGCCTCCGATGACGGGAGCCGGGCTTGGCGCTGCGACCGCAGCGCGCGGTAAGTCCGCGAGTTTCTTCCACCCCTTGCCGGGCGTGTAAGCATACGCGTCTCGAAGATACTTCCGCACGGGCTTGCTGTCCTTGCCCGCGGAGAGTTTCGCGCCACTGAATAGATAGAAGACGCCCGCGTGCGTTCCCACCACCGGCAGAATGCGCCCGCGCCGGGCCACGCTTCGAGTTCCTTCCAGCCGGCAGCGAGTTTCTTCAGGTCGAGCGACCAGAATGTCTTCAGCGCGCGGGTGGAACTCGGCGACTCGATTCCACCCGCAATGAACACAGCATCACCCACACGCGCACCACCAGCATAAGCACACGACTTCGGCAGCGCGGGAAGTTTCCGCGTCGTTACTTTCCCGTCTGCCCGTTCCAGAAGGAAGCAGTCGGGGTAGTGCTTCTGCGCGTCCGAGCCTCCGGCGCAGAGAACGCCAGTTTCGAGTTGAACACTCACGCCGTAACCGAGCTTTCGCGGAAGTTTGCCCTCGGCCTGCCATTTTCCATCCGGGCGGTCAAGCACGAAGATCGTGTCGTACCACTTCTTCGTCCCGCCTTCCCACGGCTTCTTGTTGGGGAAGTTCGCGCCGCCCGCCGCGATGAGCTTCCCGTCGCTGACACCCGCGAACATCCCGGCGAAGCCTTCCTTGTCCGGCAACGGCGGAAGCGCATCTTCGCGCTTCGGCGCGGCGAGTAGCGCGCAGGCGAGCGCAGCGAAAAGAACGAACGCGGTGACTTTCATATCAGCCTTTCCGCTTGACGCCGAACGCGGTGTGCTTCGCCGGTGCCTTCACTAGCTCGAATTCGGACCGCCTGCTGAATGCCTTGAACACCTCGTCCGCGCGCTTCGCGTCGAGCGGCCCGCGATGAGCGTGAAGAAGATAGCGCAGTGTAAGCGGTTCCTTCTTTGTCGTCGTTCGCGGCGCGGCGAAGCAACTCGAAGCACCCATCCAGCCGTCTTCGCGAACGTGCCACACTGTCGGGTGGCCGGGGTTTGATGGGTGATCGAAGTAAGTGATTCCTTCCTTGTGCTTGCCGGGCTGTTCGCCGCTGTAATCCATCCACGCGGCCGGCTTCCCGAAGATGTTTGGCTCGCCGACCGCGCCCGCGCTATTGGTGAGCGTGCCACCTCCAAAGAACGCGGAGATCGCTTTCGCCACGCGCACCGCGAGGAAGCCGAAGTTCGTTTTGCCGAATTCCAACTGCTCCGCGACCGGCCGGAACGTGGTCTGAATCTCCAGAAGCGTCTCGCCATCTGGCACAGGAATGATCGCGGCGAACACTTCTTGCTCAAGTAACTCCTTCGGGTCGTGCCCATCATTCCAGCCGAGCCGCACGGCCATCACCGCTTCGTCTTCGCCATCCTGATACGCCAGCCACTGCTTCTGACGCACGCGAGCGGTTGTCTTGTCGCTCCAGAAATTCACACCGCTGACTTTCTCGTGCGCGAACCAGATCGAGCGATGGTGATCGTGATCGGGCGCGCCGGGATGGCCCATTCGTGTCAGCGACAGCCCGGACAATGGCCCGACAAGCGGATAGAAGAACGGTCGCGGATACCGCGGGCCGAAGTGCCATCGCAGGCGCTCGCTTCCATCCACCTGAAAGCTCACCTGATGTTCCGGAAGTGGAATCAGCGTGCAGCGCGGAATCGCCATGATGACACCTGCGGGTTTTTGTTGGAGTCCCGGCTTTCGCCGGTCTTCTAACTTTCAAGACCACCTAAATAGCGGGACTCCCACGAAAACTGGCTTTCGGGAGAGCATAGACACGCTGGGTGCCGTTGCCTTTGAAGTAAGAACGGCACCCAGCGAGTGCCTACTACTTTGGGTAAACTATACCCGCACTCTTCCCCATTCGCACGAGGTGATCCATGTCCTCTCCTCTTCGCTCTCTGTGCGTTATGTTGCTTGTGGGCGTGATGCTCGCTTTCGCGAACACGAGCGCGCAGCCGCCGAAACCGAAACACACGCCCGAAGAGCTGCTGAAGAAAGCCAAGCAGGTACTCGCTCAGACCGAAGGCGAGTTGAAGCTCGCGGGGCTAAAGGAACCAGTTGAGGTACTTCGCGACCGCTGGGGCATCGCTCACATCTACGCGAAGAACCAGCACGA
>JAKEEV010001293.1 GCA_022616395.1 Planctomycetia bacterium
GACGGCTTCACCGTCAAGCCCGGCGAGGCGCTCGACCTCGGCGATCTGAAACCAAAGAAGTGAAGGCGGCTTCGAGTGTGGTCCGCTCGCTCCGCGAGCGGTGTCTTTGGTGAACCGCGACCGTGACAGTAGTATCAAGTAGGGACAGGGGAGAGGGCAGAGTGTTTTCAGCCCACCTCAGCCAACTTCCTGCGGTTGGACGAGGGCGCAGGCCAGGACTCCACAGAAACGCTACCCTGCACCCCACGCCAGGCGAGCCAGGCGAAAACACGCAAACAGAGAATGGCAACTGGCATAGACAGATGTTCACTTTAGGTGTAGATTGGACAATGGGTTGGGAGCGATCTTTGACAACCGAACCGCCAGGCCAGCAGAAATCATTACCGCCACCCCCTGGCTTTATCAAACCCCAGCTTTTCAAGGAGTTGGGGGCCATAACCGCCACCTCTTTGCACCGCCAAGTGACCAAATCCTACAAATCCTGGGAAAACCAAGGAGAGGAGAAAAGCAGGGGGTGGCGGGGGAGGGGGCGCTTCAACACCCCGAAACGAGAACTGCTGACCTCAGCCGACACCCCGCAAAACTACTGGTAACCGAGCGGATGGAAGTATCACCCGCTCCCTGACGGTCGCGGTTCACCAAGAATTGCTCGCGTTGCTCGCGATCGTCACTGGGAGCGTAGGTCGACGATCAAGAAACTGAAGACACCAGCGGGTCAGCGCACATGACACCTTCGGAGGAATTGTAAGTGCGGAGGCTCGTGTCAATGGCCGGCAGTCGAAGCGCTGTCCTGCGAAAGGTGGTTCGCTCGGTCGCGGAGGCCAACCAGCCAGCCGTGACGGATCGCGAATTGCTACTCCGATTCACCCGCGAGAACGATCAGGCCGCGTTCGAGGCTCTGGTCAACCGGCACACCGCGATGGTGCTCGGCGTCTGCCGTCGGGCGCTTCCAACCGTGCAGGACGCGGAGGACGCTTGCCAGGCGACCTTCCTCGTTCTCGCGAACCGCGCGAAGGACGGTCGGTGGCAGGAGTCGATTGCCAACTGGCTCTACACCACCGCCCGCAAGGTGGCTCACAACGCGCGCCTGTCCGCTCAACGTCGGGCCAAGCGCGAAGCAAAGGCCGCGATGCCGGAAGCAGCCGAGCCAGTGGACCGGATGACCGGTCGCGAGTTGCTCGCGGCCCTCGATGTGGCCCTGGATGAGTTGCCCCCGCGCTATCGCGAGCCGCTCGTGCTCTGCTACCTCGAAGGGCTGACACGCGACGAAGCCGCGACACACCTCGGCGTTCCACTGGCCACGCTTCACACTCGGATAGATCGCGCGCGGAAGCGGTTGCACGAAGCACTGACCAAAGCGGGCTGTGCGCTGGGCGTGGGGTTGCTTGCGCTTGCGGTTTCCTCCCCGGCGGGGGCGTCCTCGCCGCGACTGGTTGCGTCCATCCTCACCACCGCGTCGGGTTCTGTCCCGGCCACGGTGAGCGAACTGGCCAAGGGGGTTGCCGTGAACGGCTCGTTTAACAAGACGATGCTTGCGCTCGTCGTTGTCGGTGTGGTCGCGCTGGGAGTGGGTCTCGGTTCGCTCGTACCGAACGCGGTCGGGCAGCCTCCAGACAAGCCGATACTTGCTCCAGAGAAGGTGCAGCCGAAAGCACCAGGCGCGAAACCTGCCGAGGCGAAAGAAACCACGATCACCGGCCGTGTGCTCAATCCCGAAGGCAAGTCGCTCGCCGGTGCGAAGCTGTTCATGGGCCGGATCGAGGAGCTGCTGGAACTCGGCACTTCCGATGCTGATGGGCAGTTCAAGGTGAAGATTCCGGCGAACGGTCAGGGCGTGTACCTCATCGCCCGCGCCGAAGGAGTCGGCCTCGACTTCCTCTATATCCCGCCGGACAAACTCGGAGACAAGGTCGAACTGCGGACGGTGAAGGACAACGCGATTAAAGGCCGGATCATTGACACGCAAGGCAAGCCGATCGCCGGAGCGAAGGTGGCCGTGTCGAAGCTCGCGGTCTACGGAGGCAACTCGCTCGACCAGTTCCTGGTGGAGTGGAAGAGTCGGAGCTTCTCGGGCGGAGTCAAAAGTCTGTGGCGCGAGGGTGGAGTGCTCCCCACGGTGACGACTGACAAGGACGGCCGGTTCACCATCGCCGGGACTGGGGCGGAACGATTGGTAACGCTTCGAGTCGGTGGGGCTGGGCTGGCTGAAACCGAACTGTGGGTGGTCAATCGCAAGGACTTCAATCCGAAGCCGCACAACGAGGCGAAACCCGAATTGCGTCCGGGTATGCCGGGAATGCCTCTGGGAGTGATGCCAGCTCGGAGGCTCGACGGACCTCAGTTGCTTCACGGACCGGAGCTATCCATCATCGCCGAGCCGGAGAAGCGCATTCGCGGTACGGTCACGAACGCGGACACCGGCAAACCGCGCGTCGGCGTGAAGGTGAAGCTCACACGGGACGGGCGCGACCACTTGCCATTGCCGCTATCAGGCGTCACCGATGCCAAAGGACGCTACGAGATCCGCGGTGCCCGGAAATCGACGTCGTACACGGTGGTGGTCGATAGCGATCCGGGCACGAAGCACGTGACTGCTCGCATTCAAGTGGCCGACACCGCCGGCTACGAACCGATCACCGCGGACATCAAGACGAAGAAGGGCATCGTCATCACCGGTCAGATCATCGACACCGCGACGAAGAAACCGGTCCGCGGATATGTGTCGGTCGCGGTGATGAACGACAACAAGTTTGTGAAGGAGTACCCCGAGGGCGGTCAGTTCGCGGCGGCCAACATGCAACCGACGGCCGCGGACGGCAGCTTCCGCATCGTGACGATCCCCGGCCCGGTGTTGCTCATGGGTGGTGCTTACCCCGACCCCGCTCGCGGCGACGCGGTCGTTCGATACAAGCAACCGGTGGCTGATCCGAAGTACCCGCAATACTTCGCGAAACGCCAAAGCAGGACCTACCCCGTCTACATCGGCTACGGCAGCAACACTTTTGGCATCGTGCAGGGGAACTTCTGCAAGGTGTTGGAGATCAAGCCCGACGCGGACACCGTGAAGCAAGATATTCTCGTCGAGCCGGAGTGAGCAAGTTTCGGACTTTGTCGAGATGCTGTCTTGCGTTGGAGTCCCGCCTTCAGGCGGTTCTGAAAGCACGAAGACCGCCTGAAAGAAGGCGGGACTCCAACAAAAACCCACGGAGAATTGCCATGCCCCTGAAGCACTGGGAAGCGTATGCACCGGAGGCGAAGAGTCCGTGGGATCTGAGGCGGGTCGTTCACCTGCACCGTCGCGCTGCCTTCGCCGCGCCTTGGAGCGTCCTTCAGAAGGATTTGAAGGACGGACCCGAAGCCAGCATCAACCGGTTGCTCAAGGGCGAATCGAAAGCTCACACACCGGGTGACTTCGCCGCTACCGCCGTGGTGCTCGCCGACGCGGCCGCCACAGCCGGCGAGATCAACCGCCTCAAGGCCGCGTGGTTCTACCGGATGCTCTTGGGACCTGATCCGGTGGGCGAGCGTCTTGCGCTCATATGGCACGACCACTTCGCCACCGGAAACGCGAAGGTGAAGAACGTCCGCTCAATGCGCAGGCAGAATGATCTCTTCCGAACGCATGCGCAAGCGAAATTCGCCACGCTTCTGAATGCCGTCGTGCGCGACCCAGCGCTTCTGGAGTATCTGGACTCGCCCGCGAACAGGAAAGGACACCCCAACGAGAACCTCGCGCGCGAACTGATGGAACTCTTCACGCTCGGCATCGGCAACTACACCGAAGCCGATGTGAAGGAAGCCGCCCGCTGTCTGACCGGCTGGAGCGTTGAAGAAGACAAGTTCATCGAGAGCGCCACGCGTCACGACGATGGCGAAAAGACCGTGCTTGGCAAGACCGGCAAGTGGACCGGCACCGATCTGGTCAATCAGCTTCTGAAGCACCCCGCGACTGCCTCTCGGCTCGCTTCCAAGCTCGCGAAGACGTTCTTCGGTGAAGGGGCTTGCTCCGCGGAGGCGTTGAAGGAACTGGCGACGGAACTGCACGAGCGCGAACTCGACGTCGGCTGGGCCGTGGGCACCATTCTGAAGTCGCGGCTGTTCTTCGCCGATGCGAACATCCGCACGCGAGTCCCAGCGCCCGCGGAGTTCGTCACGAGCGCGGCACGAGCGCTTGCGTTATTCGATCCAGCGCCAAGCACTCTGGCGCTGGCCGACTGGTCCGCGCGCATGGGTCAGGATCTATTCGACCCGCCGAACGTGGGAGGCTGGCCGGGCGGTCGAACGTGGATTACGTCCCGCGCGCTGATAGCGCGTGCGAACTACGCCGCGGC
>JAKEEV010000206.1 GCA_022616395.1 Planctomycetia bacterium
GCGAAGGCCGGACCCAAGTCCGCGATTTCCTGTTCTGTCATCGGATTCCCTCCCGATAACAGACTCATCGGCATTCAGGAAACCCGCGCTGTACTGCTAATGAAGAGCTACAGAGCACCAACGAGGAGCTACAGACAGCCAAGGAGGAGGCTCAGTCCGCCAACGAGGAACTCTCGACGGTGAACGAGGAATTGCGCCACCGCAACGCGGAGTTGGGTCGCGTCAACAACGACCTGATGAACTTGCTCAGTGGGGTCGGCCTGCCAATCGTCATGGTCGGCCGCGACCTCCGGATCCGTCGGTTCACTCCGTTGGCCGAGAAAGCCTTCAACTTGATCCCCACGGACATCGGCCGACCGATCAGCGACATGAAACCGAATTTGCAACTCGATGACTTACCTGGCATGATCGTCCGTGTGATCGACTCCCTTGTGCCGTACGAAGGCGAGGTGCAAGACCGGTCGGGGCACTGGTACTCGCTCCGCATCCGACCGTACATCACCCTGGAGAACAAGATTGACGGAGCGTCCATTGTCCTGGTGGACATCACGACCATCCGTGGGCACAATCCGAAGCCCACACAGACGAATCAGGCACCGACGACTCCGGAATAGGTCAATGGCTGGTTCGGTCCCGTTATTTGGCAGCGGGTTTGCACCCTGGGTTTGCACACTCTGACGGCACCAAGCGGCTTCTTGAGAATCGCACGCGGTCGAGAAATGCCCAGGTGATTCGGGATACAGATATGGATCCGAATGAGACAACACACGTCGCGGATGTCTCCGCGCCAGACGCTGTGATCGCGGAGCCGATCCGCCGATTGCGCTATCAGGAGGCGTTTGAGTTCGCCCCCGATTGCCAGTTGGTGACGGATCGGCACGGGATCCTCGTCGAGGCCAATCACGCTGCCACCGTGCTTCTGGGATCTCGCAAAGAGTTCCTGATTAACAAGCCACTGGGATTGTTCGCTGTCGAAGGCTCGCGGGCACGCTTCTACGAATGCTTGTGGCGGCTCGGTCAGGGTGCCCTGATGGACGCGTTTGAGACACGGCTGTCGCGCCGCGGCGATAACCCGCACGAGGCTCACGTGGTTGCTCGGGTGGGAGAGCGGTTCGGTGATCCAACCGCGCCCGGCACCATCTACTGGCTTATTCGAGACATCACTCAGTGGCGTCGGGCCGAGGACGCGCGCGCCTTCCTTCAACTCCGGCTGACGACCGCGCAGGAGGACGAGCGCCGACGGATCGCGCGCGACATGCACGATACGGTCGGCCAGACTCTGACCGCCCTGGCTCTGGGCATCCAGGCGCTGCGAGACGCCGGCCCGCTCCCACAGGCCACGCTCTGCCGGTTGGATGTGGTTCAGCGTCTGGCCGACGAGTTGGCAGGGCAGGTGCATGACCTGGCCACCCGCCTCCGCCCGACAGCGCTCGACGATTTGGGACTTGAGGCGGCCGCTGGTCACCTGGTCGCCGACTGGTCCGTCCACACCGGAGTGAATGCTGACTTCCAGTCCGATGGGCTGACTGCCGAGCGACTCCCATCCGAGGTTGAAACAACCTTGTATCGGGTTGTCCAGGAGGCTCTCACCAACATCGCCAAGCACGCCAGGGCGCGGCGAGTCGCGGTGGTGCTCGGTCGCAATGATGGCTACGCGGTAGCGGTGATCGAGGACGACGGCATCGGGTTCGATCCGGAGGAAATCGCCCCAACACCCAGGCGCGCTGACACCCGAGACCGATTGGGGTTGCTCGGGATGCGCGAGCGGGTAACCCTCGTCGGTGGGACACTGGAGATCGAAGCCGCACTCGGCCGGGGGACAACCGTCATTGCGCGAGTGCCCCTCCAGGCAGCGCCAGGATAGGATAACCGCCACCCGGCGGCGTGATGCGGATTCCGCGTGTCAGGAAATCTCCTGACAAATTCTCCCCCTCTTCCCGGCAGACACCCAGCGCCTAAAACACCACCTTAATTCCATCTTCTCACTTTACGTGTACTCGCGCTCGCGCTGGACTTCCCATGTCTTCACGGGATCAAATGCGGCATCCGCTTGCCGTCTTGGTCGTCGATGATGAACCCGACACCGCGACCAGCTTGGCCGAGTTACTGGCTCTGTATGGTCATACGGTGCGTGTGGCGCTCGATGGCAAGGACGCTCTGCGACAGGCAACTGAGGAGCCGCCAGACGTGGTTTTCCTGGACATCCGCATGCCCGGTCTGGACGGCTGTCGGGTGGCCCAGATCCTCAATGAGGGCGCGGGTGGGAAGCGACCGCTCCTGGTGGCTCTCACGGGGTGTGGGATGCAGGAAGATCGGCTTCGTTCCGCGCAGGCCGGGTTCGACCTGCACTTGGTGAAACCCGTAGACCCAGCGCTTCTCGTCGGGGTGTTGGAGCGGTTCAGTCGACTTCTTGCCCTGCCAATTCCCGCAACTGGTCTTGACCCGCTTTCGGATGATTCCCAGACAGGCGTTCCCCACCCTTTGTCGAACGAAATATGGTTTGACAGACTTGATCCACTCGCCCCGCGCCTTCAGTCCAACGCGACATCGAAACAGGAGTTCCCTCGTTCGTGATCCCTCTCCCCCAACCGTCATACTCTCTCCTCTTCCACCGACCGTTGCTTTCCGCCGACAGAACGACCTTGCACTGGATTCCCTCAACCTGTCACCTCCCGCAGTTTTTGCGAATTTCAGTCACCGGGAATTGTCGAACATGTTGGAGATTTCCCAGACACCAGAAGCTACTCGCTCCCCTACTCCCTACACCAATGGGAAGACCCTCCAGCACCGCGCCGCGGGAGGCACTCATGAATAACATCCGTGTCCTGTTAGCTGATGACCATGCGATTGTGCGCGAAGGACTCAAGGCACTGATCAACACGCAATCCGGCATGGAAGTCGTCGGCGAGGCGGCCGACGGACTCTCCACGGTGAATCTCACCGCCGAACTCGACCCCGACGTGGTGGTCGTGGATGTGTCGATGCCCATTCTCAACGGGGCGCAAGTCACGAACCAGTTACGCGCGGCCTCTCCCGACCGGAAGATCCTCGTCCTGACCGTTCACGAAGACAAGGGCTATCTCCGCTTGCTTCTGGCGGCGGGAGCGGCCGGGTATGTGCTCAAGCGCGCAGCCGCGGCAGAATTGGTGCAGGCGATCCGTGCGGTCGCTGGTGGGGGAACGTACATCGATCCGACGCTGGCTGGTGGAGTGGTCGAGGATTATCTCCATCCAGCACCGAGTCAGGAGCCGACGGGTGCGGAACTGAGTGATCGCGAGGCGGAGGTAGTGAAACAGATTGCGCTGGGATACTCGAATAAGGAGATCGCCGCCCGGCTGAAGCTATCGGTCAAAACCGTGGAGACATACAAGACCCGGTCGATGGAGAAACTCGGCGCTCACAGCCGAGTGGACATTGTCCGGTACGCGGCCCGACGCGGCTGGCTCACTGAAACGTGAGTGAAGCACGGAAAGCAACCACCGGTTCCATTTCTCGCCCGCGTACCGTCTTCTCGCGAACTCACGCCGATGTGCTGATCCCCAGTATCTTTCGCAATTCGGCCGGGTCGATTGGCTTCACCAGATGGAGGTCGAAGCCGGCCTTGCGCGATTGCTCGCGATCCGTGTCCTGGCCCCAGCCGGTCAGAGCAATCAGACGGGTCGCGCGAAACTCCGGGCGCTGACGAAGTTGGTTGGCCACCTCATAGCCGTCCATTCCCGGAAGGCCGATGTCCAGCAAAATCACATCTGGCCGAAACTCCTCAGCCACTTTGAGTGCTGCCGGTCCGTCGGTGGCGGTGCGGACTTCGTGGCCAGCGAGTTCCAGGAGAGTCGCAAGACTCTCGGCTCCATCCACATTGTCATCGACGACGAGAATTCGGTGCGTGGATCTCTGTCGGGTCGCGGACGTCGGGTCGCACGCTCCCAAACTCGCGGGGAATTGCCAGAGAGAACGTGGAACCGACGCCCGGTTCGCTCTGCACCGAGATACGCCCACCGAGCAGTTCGGCCAGTCGCTTTGAAAGCGACAGCCCGAGTCCCGTCCCTTTCACGCGCCGTTGGACCGCGCTATCGATCTGGCCGAACTCCTCGAAGATCCGCTGTTGGTCGGCAGGGGCGATGCCAATCCCCGTATCGGAGACAGAGAACACAACCATTCCATCTGGCCGAGCCTCGGCGGTCACATGCACTTCGCCCCGCTCGGTGAACTTCAGCGCGTTGGATAAGAAGTTCCGCAAGATCTGAGATACCTTCCCCTCGTCGGTGCGAAGGGTGCCGATCGCGGTCGCGTCCTCGAACGTCAGTGTGATGGCGTCATTCGTGAGCAGTGGCCGCATCAGCCCGCGGAGAGTCGCGAACAGATCCGAAGCTCGGAATTCTTCCGAACGAATCACAACCTTCCCGGCCTCCACCTTCGCCAGGTCGAGCAGATCGTTGACCAACTCGAGCAGCGCTTGCGCTGCACGACGAACAAAGTTCACCTGCCGTTCCTGCTCCTCGGTCAGTGGCCCATCAGCGCGCTCAATGAGGAACTGGGTAAGGCTCAGGATCGAGTTCAGAGGAGTGCGAAACTCGTGGCTCATGTTCGAGAGAAACCGGGTCTTGAGTTCGGAGGCTCGGCGGAGCGATTCGGCCTGCTCCTCGAGTTCCGCGTACAGAGCCACCACGCCCCATTCGTCTCCTCCAACTCCCGGTTCAGTTCCGCCATCTGAGCATCGCGTTCGCGCAGTTCACCCAGCGCGCGGAGCAGTTCCCGGTTTTGGTGTTCGACTTCGACCAGAGGGCTTTCCGGAGCCAGTCGAGCCAACTCAGCCGCGATCCGTATGACACCAGACCCACTTGGCTGAACGTGTCGAGGAAGCTCCTTCCCGAGGCGGACCACCGTGCCGCTGGGTGTGGACTCAATCGCGAACGTATCCATCAGTCGGCGGGCACCGACCAACCCTGTCCCCGCTCCACCCGAAGTGGCCCGACCGTCGAGTACAGCCTGCACATTCGCAATGCCCGGCCCACCATCCCGGATGATGACCGTAAATGTCCGGTCGTCCGCGGTGAATTCGGCCCGTCCACCACCGGCGAACTGCACCGCGTTGCGCGCGACTGCCGAAACCGCCGTGGCCAGGCGCACTTGATCCTGGCGGTCGAAGCCGAGCAACTCGGCCACCTGCCGCGTCCGCTGTCGAGCCAGGACGATGCCTTGTTCATCGGGGATGTCGAGCGCCATCAGGCGGATCATGAGCCTGCGTTCTCCTGGGCGTCTCGGACCGTGAGCACGATCACGTCATCCCGTTCCCGGCGGAAGTCTCGGTACAGAACACCCGCCACAAGTGCCGGGTGTCGAGCAGAGAGACCCGGATACCGGTTAAGATCCCACTGCGTCCCCAATCCATCGGAGTGTAAGATCAGCACCGCGCCCTCCGGCCAGACATATTCGAGCGATTGAACCTTCCGAACCGTATGACCAAGTGTCCCACTGAGGGAGACCAGTCCTTGCCTCAGACCCAGAGCGACGATTGTCCCCACGATATTCCCAATCCCGGCGAACCGGAGAGTCCGGGGCGTGTGGTCGACCACCGCGGCAGCTCCGCGCGTCGGCCGGAGTGCTGCGTGAAGCGCATGGATAATGTCCACAGGTTCCGAAGCGGCACATTGCCGGAAGACACGGACTGCCTCACTCGCTGCTGTCGCGGCGAGTATCCCGTGTCCAAGCCCGTCTCCGACAACAATCGCGGTCCGATTCGCCTGCGTCTCAATCGCCCAGGCATCGCCACACGCTTCTTCACCCGCCACCGGAAGGCAAATCGCCCCCACATCGATTGTGCCCGATGAGATTACCGGATTCGCGCTCCGGAGTCGCGCGACAAGAGCGGTCCCGACGCCCGGAATGGATGACACATCAAACAGTTCGGACTGCCTCTGAATGGCTCCCAATCCCGCACCGGCCGTGCCGGCCGTTGAGAACCCGTCGTGCAGACACCGGGCCAGATCAGCCATTCCAGGCCCGCGATCAAGCGCGAGCACCTCAATTCCACCTCCCTCAACACCAGACAGAGACCGGAGGATGACTTCCCCACCTTTGGCATGCTTCGCGAGGTTCGTTCCCATCTCGGTCGCGACAAGCGCGACTCGCCCTTGAGTCTCCTCGTCAAACCCCAGCGCGGCAGCAATCGCGCTGGCTGTTCGTCGAACTTCGCCGGCCGCGATCAGATCATTCACGGGAATCGCCACCGGATCGCGCAAGCAAAGCTCCTCTTACGGGGAACAGAGATCAGAGGTCAGAGGACAGAGGACAGGCAAACACTTCTGACTTCTGATTACTGATTTCTCTCTTCTGATCTCTGATCTCTGTCCTCTGTTTTCTGTCCCCTGATTGATTCCTCACTTCCACCGAGTAATGGTCACTCTCGTTCCGACTCCGACTTCAGAGCGGATGACGAACTCGTGAGTGAGCCGCTTGGCTCCGCCAAGGCCCAGCCCGTCTTGAGCAGGTGCTGCGCTGTGACCGTGTCCACCGTGGGGACGGTAATGTCGATGATGGCTGTCTCGCAACCTGTCTCCACGATCTTCTGGAGCAGGTTCTCCATCACGGTCTGAGTGCGAGCACTGTCCAGCGTGCCGATAAGCGGCAACGCGAGAATCCCCTCCCAGAGTTTCACGACGGGTGTCGATAGTTCGAGCAACTCCCGTTGTTGCTGCTCGATCATCTCCTCCCGCACTTGCTGGTGAACCTCAGCGGTGAACAGGCCGAGTTTGTCGAGCAACAGGTTGGCAGCCCAGGTGTCGTCCATCAGCGACTTCGGATCACCCTCCCACTCTCGGCGGAGGTACGCAAACAGAGGTCCTTGAAGGAAAAGATGAACGTCGCGGTAGCTGAGGGTGAAAATCCCTGTTGACCGCGCAAGCGCGAGATCGAGGTCAGCAGTTCACGAACCTCCTGCCACGGCGATTGCTGGACATCCATGTTCCCATCGCGGGTTGCCCGAGTCAGAAGTCGGAGGAACTCCCGACTCTGCTCCTGTAATACCGAATCGCGTTGCAGGGTTACCATGTTTGGTTTTGGGGTTGGTTGCAGAAGACCCCCTCACCCGCCGTTACGACTGACGCGAAGCGCGTCAGTCTACGGCGACCTCCCCGCCAAAGCGGGGTGAGGTGTGGGTCTTGCCCATTGCGTGTCGCTTCGCGAATCTGCAACCACAACACCTCTCTTGCGCCGTGCGGGGAGAGGTCGCCACCGCGGAGCGCTTCGCTTCGTGAAAAGCGGCGGGTGAGGGGTCTTCAACACACAGTAACCCTTCAACACGATCCGGTATAACTCACCCTCCTTCATGAGATCCGGGCGATAGGTTGGGGCTGCCTTCTGGCCGGTGAGCCAGTCCGTCAGCAGAGCACGCTCGTGCCGCTCAAGGACATCCGCGATTCGACTGTTGCCGTTCTTGCTCATACGCGGTCGGGATCAAATAGGAATGACAGTGCTGATGATCGCACTGATGCGGACATCTGGGAGTGAGGACAACACAGGAGACATGTCTTTCTCAACTCTGGTGTAACCGACTTGCGGATCACAGATTATTAGCCCGCTGAGGAACCGCTATCCCCGGCGCGCCGATTGCTCGTTTCCCTCTCGACTCCCGCCGACGGGAGGAAACCGAATCCGCGGATTCGCTCCGCAAACTCCCTCGGCACGCACCAACGCCTCAGACATGACTCCAGAACCACACCCGATGAATCAGGACGTTGCACCCCCAGCTCTGGCGGAGCCACACGCCGGGAACGCACTTCCTCCACCGCCTGGCCTCCGAGTACTCTGCGTGGATGATAACCAGGACGCGGCAGACTCACTCGGCGCGCTCCTGAGCATGGTGGGGTGTCAGACGGTGGTGAGCCACGACGCCATGAGTGCCCTTGCTCAGGTAGAACTGTTCCGCCCGCAGGCGTGTGTCCTGGATATCACGATGCCGGGAATGGACGGGTGCGAACTGGCTCGCAGACTCCGGGCCGGACCGGGTGGGGAAGAGATGCTCCTGATCGCTCTCACCGCGCTGAGCGATCACAACTCTCTGGAGCGAATGGCAGATTCCGGATTCGACCTCTATTTCGCAAAGCCAGTTCCGCCACGGGATCTGTATGTGGTTCTCAACGACTTCGCCGACCGAGGGCGGACCGCGTAGCTCGTGGATGTCAATCGCGTCGACCGTCGATCGTTCCAATACGGTTGTATGGCTTGGTTGCACACCGCGACGGCCAACTTGAGCGCTCACACGTCGTTGAGCGCATCCCCTCCAGTCCGCATCTCACCCTCGAATCTCGCCTGAGCGCGAGTTGGCATGGAGACCTGCGTGGCCGCATGCAGAATCGCCCACCATTCATCCACAACGTGAAGCAAGTCGTGTGGGTCCACGGGCTTCATGCAGGTGGAACCCGGCTACCCGTGTGCGCTCGCGGGACTCCTCATTGCCCATCGCGGTAACTGCCACAAACAGAGTGGGGCGTTGAGGAGCACAAGCGCGCAGAATGGCGAGCAGTTCATCTCCGGTCATTCCGGGCATGTGCAGGTCGAGCATGCAGACGTCTGGATCAAAGTCCACCGCCGCAGTGAGTGCCGTCGGGCCGTCATAACAGACACGCACGTCGAACCCGACAAGCCGAAGCAAGTCGCCAGCGGAGTCGGTCACATCACGGTTATCATCGACATACAACACGCGCGGGCACGTTCCGATTGCCATCGGTCACCTCCTGGCCCGGTGGCCAGTTGAGGTATTAGTTGGCAAAGCCCATGCCACCTGAGCAACGGCTTGACGGCTCAAATCCCGCCGATCACGCGCCGGTCGGGTGCCTCGGGCACCTGTTCGATGGCCTTTCAAGCTCTTGGCGCAGGATTTGCTTTCTCTTCCAAAGTCCGAAATGGGATGGGTTCGCTCAATGGCTGCCGCTCTCGCCAAGTTACTGATTGTTGACGATGAAGAACTCAACCGCGAGGGGCTTGCGCGCAGGCTCCAGAAGCACGATTACTCCGTCACCGTGGCGAAAAGCGGACGGGAGGCCATTGAGTTACTCGGGAAGAGTTCCTTCGACCTTGTTCTGCTCGACATCATGATGCCCGGGATGAACGGCCTGGAAGTGCTCAAGTTCCTCCGTCGAGTGGACTCCCTGCTGGCCCTTCCCATCATCATGGTGACGGCCAAGAGCGAGAGCGAGGATATTGTCGAGGCTCTGGAACTGGGTGCGAACGACTACGTCACCAAGCCGCTCGATTTCCCGGTCGTACTGGCTCGGATTCGCACCCAATTAGCTCTCCGTGGGGCGATTGCGCAGGTGAAGGAGTTGGAAAGGAAGCTCGACGCCCACAACAGGGAACTGGAATCTGCAGCAGTTGAGTTGGCCAGCGCCAACGACCGGCTCACTCGCGACTTGGAGGCCGCGGCCGCTGTTCAGCGCGCGCTTTTGCCCGCGCTTCCGCCAGAGTTGCCCGGAGCGCGTTTCGCGTGGACATTCGAGCCGTGCAGTCAGCTTGCCGGTGATTATCTGAATGTGTTCCAACTCGATGACCGGCATGTCGGGTTATGTGTGCTCGATGTGAGTGGGCACGGAGTCGCCTCGGCGCTCTTGTCGGTTACCGCCAGTCAACTACTCGCTCGAGTCGCGCGCAACGGGACAACGCCTGTCACGCCTTCGGAGGTCGCCAAACAGCTCGACAAGGAGTTACATCCAGAAGCGACAGCAGGACACACGTTCTCACTTCTCTACGGCATCCTCGCCCTGGACACCGGCGAGTTCCGGTTCGTCTCCGCCGGTCATCCGGGGCCGATTCACGTTGCTGAAGGCTCGCCACCGACCCGGCTGGAGGTATCGGGCTTCCCGGTGGGAGTGGGGAATGGAACTCACAAGGAACACACGGTCACTCTCAAGCGGGGCGATAGGTTGCTCCTCTACACTGACGGGTTAACCGAGGTGCGCAACGCGGACGGAGAACATTTCGGCAATCGGAGGCTCCAGCAACGTTGGAGGAGACTCGTCGTCGACCGCTCGACGAGGTACTCAGAGGGTTGGTCAGCGCGGTGGAAGGGTGGCGCAAGAATCAGCCCCGACACGATGACATCTCAGTTCTCATCGTTGAGCGAACTCGCGACAACGAACCCAGGAGGCAGTGAGTTGCCATGGCGAAGCAGACTCCAGCCCCGGCCCGAGCAACTGCTCCCGCAACACGCTCGGAGCACTCTCTCGGAGCCGACATCATCATCGCCAACGCGCCCGACCCGGTGTTCGTGTCGGACCTGGAAGGGAAAATTCTTCAGGCCAACGACGCGGTCTCGCAGTTACTCGGTTTTCGACCAGATGAACTGATCGAGCAATCACTGTCGCGATTCATCAGCCCCGAAGAAACTCGCGAATTCACCGCGGCTCTCCGAGAAGTGGTGGAAAAAGGAGTGACCCGCAATGCGCGGCTGAACCCACAAAGCGCCTCCGGCGAAGTAATCCCAACCACGCTCAATGCCTCCGCTCTCCGCGACCCGAACGGTCGCGTGATCGGCGCGATCGGTATCCTTCGCGACATGCGCGAACTCGACAAAACGCGAGCGTATGCCGAGAGCCTCATCAAGTTCGCCCCGGACCCGGTGTTCGTGGCGGACCTGGAGGGGAAGATTCTTCAGGCCAACGACGCGGTCAGTCAGCTCCTCGGCTTCCGCCCGGACGAACTGATCGAGCAGTCGCTCTCGAAGTTTATCAGTCCAGAAGAGACACGTGAGTTCACCGCAGCTCTCCGAGAAGTGGTCGCCAAGGGTGTAACTCGCAACGCGCGGCTGAACCCGCGAAGCGCCTCCGGCGAGGTGATCCCGACAACGCTCAATGCCTCCGCGCTGCGCGATGCCAAAGGAACCGTGATCGGCGCGATCGGTATTCTTCGCGACATGCGCGAACTCGACAAGGCGCGAGCGTATGCCGAGAGCCTCATCAAATTTGCTCCAGACCCGGTGTTCGTCTCCGACCTCGAAGGCAAGATTCTGCAAGCCAACGATGCGGTCTCGACACTTCTTGGGTTCCGACCCGATGAAGTGATCGAACAATCGCTGTCGCGCTTCATCAGCCCGGAAGAAACTCGCGAGTTCACGGCTGCGCTGCGCGAAGTGGTCGCCAAGGGGGTCACACGCGATGCCCGACTCAACCCGCGAAGTGCCAGCGGCGAGACAATCCCGACCACACTCAACGCGTCGGCACTTCGCAACCCGGAGGGGCGGGTGATCGGCGCGATCGGCATTCTTCGCGACATGCGCGAACTTGACAAGGCGCGCGAAGCGGCGGAGATCGCCAACCGAGCCAAGAGCCAGTTTCTGGCGAACATGAGCCACGAACTCCGAACGCCACTCAATGCGATCATCCTCTACACCGAACTGTTGCGCGACGAGGCCACCGACCGCAACCTCGACGAACTCCTCCCGGACCTCAAGAAGATCCACGGAGCCGCCAAGCACCTGCTCACCCTGATCAACGACGTTCTTGATCTCGCCCGCGTCGAGTCCGGCAAGCTCGAACTGCACCCGGAGACATTTGAAGTCGAGACGATGATTCGCGACGTGGTGACCACCATCCAGCCACTCGCCCAGAGGAACGCGAACACGCTGGAAGTTCACTGTCCTTCGGGCGTCGGGTCGATGCGCGCCGACCTCACCAAGGTCCGTCAGAGTCTGTTCAATCTCCTATCAAACGCGTGCAAATTCACCGAAGGCGGAACTGTGAGGCTGGAGGTCACGCGTGACGACCGAGACAGTGGTTGGCTGACCGTCCGCGTGGTGGACACGGGGATTGGGATGACGCCCGAGCATTTGAGCAAGCTGTTCAAGCCGTTCTCGCAGGTCGATCCATCCGCCACGCGCCGATTCGGTGGCTCCGGGCTGGGGCTGGCGATCACTCGACACTTCTGCCAGGCAATGGGCGGCGACATCACGGTTGAAAGCAAGCCTGGGGTCGGCTCGATGTTCATCATCCAACTTCCCGCCATTATCAGCGAATCGACACCGCCAGACAAAGCCGCACGCGGACACGGCGAAAAGGAACCAACACCGCCCCCAATTCCACGAAAGGGACAGCGGAGTGACGCGGTGCTGGTGATCGATGATGACCAGGCCACACGTGAGGTGCTCTCTCAGTATCTGGCGAAGAAGGGCTTTCGGGTCGAGGTCGCGGCAAGCGGAGTGGAAGGGCTTGCCCGCGCTCGCGAAATCCGCCCCGCGGCCATCACACTCGATGTGATCATGCCAGGAATGGACGGCTGGCAAGTACTCGGTGCTCTCAAAGCCGATTCGGAACTCGCGGACATCCCCGTGATCATGGTCACGATTCTGGATAACCGGAGCAAGGGCTACCGCCTCGGAGCGGCCGATTACTTGGTGAAACCCGTGGACTCGGACCGTCTCACGGCAGTCCTCCGTCGACATCAAGGGAATTCCGCTGCTCAGCGCGTGTTGGTGGTGGAC
Organism: Planctomycetia bacterium; assembly: GCA_022616395.1. GTDB lineage: Bacteria > Planctomycetota > Planctomycetia > Gemmatales > Gemmataceae > Gemmata. Next base: position 12,470 of record JAKEEV010000206.1, read on the forward strand.
GATGACCCGGATCACCGCCGCCGACTTCGCGGACTCCTGGAGAAGGACGGATGGACGGTGGATGAGGCGGCCGATGGTCGCGAGGCTCTGGAGCGGCTCGCGGTTCGTCCGTCGCTGATTTTACTCGACCTGCTCATGCCGGTGATGGACGGGTTCGAGTTCCTCGTCCAGCTTCGGGAACGCGAAGATCGCTCAATTCCCGTTGTCGTCCTCACCGCGAAGAACTTGACCACAGCCGACCACGACCGGCTTCGCGGATCGATTGAGGCGGTGCTCTTGAAAGGCACGCTCGGGTCTGAAGAATTGCTCGCCGAACTCGCAGCAGCAGTGGGAAAGACGAAGGATGAAGTATGAACCAGCCCGACTCACACTGGAGTTGTGAGTCGGGCTGCTTTGGTAGGTGCCGCTTGCCGAGCGGCACTGGGGAAATTCGGAATGCGGAATGCGGATTTCGGAATGAAAACAGAAAGCCCAGTTCTTCACTCCGCGTTCCAACAGGCTGCCGGGTGTTTGTTGTCTTCGGTTCCGCATTCCGCATTCCGAATTCCGAATTCCCCAAAGCCCGCCTCGGAAAGGCGGGCCTACCGAAGGAGACACCCATGCCGAAGCTGCTACTCGTCGAAGACAACGAGGAGAACCGGGACGGGTTGTCGCGCCACCTCCGGCGGAAGGGGTTCGAGGTGTTGGTCGCGGTGGACGGCCAGCAGGGAGTGGAGGCTGCGAAGTCTGGCGCTCCGGACCTGATCCTGATGGATATGAGCCTGCCGGTACTCGACGGGTGGGAAGCCACGCGGCAGTTGAAAGCTGCTCCAGAGACCAAGCACATCCCAGTAATCGCCCTCACCGCGCATGCGATGGCTGGAGATCGCGAAAAGGCTCTTCAGGCCGGGTGCAACGAGTACGATACCAAGCCGATCGACTTCGCGCGACTTCTTGGGAAGATTCAGGCACTGCTCGGCGGATCAGTGTCTCCGGCTGGGGGCGAGGTCCATGGCTGAGCGGCCAGCGGAATCATCGAGCCTTGAGGGAGCGCGGTACGCGTGCTTCATGCTGACCAGTGCCGGATTGATCGTCGCGGCACTCTACCTCGGTCAGCGAATCTTTGTTCCGCTCGCGCTGGCGATTCTCCTGACCTTGCTCCTGACACCGGTTGTGTCGCGTCTGGAACGAGGGAGGCTTGGTCGGTTCCCTGCAGTTCTGTCGGTCGTGTGCCTGGCGTTTGCGCTGATCGGGCTTGTGGGTTGGGCGGTGGCCACGCAGTTTGCCAACCTCATCGACGACCTGCCCCAACACAAAGCGAACGTCCGCGAGAAGATTATCCAACTCCGAGGGTCGGGAAAACCCGGCCTGCTCGGAACAGCTCAGGACATTGTGGAAGAGGTGGAGAACGCGAGGGAACCAACCGCCGACGCGCCTGGCGCGAGTGCTTCCCCACCCTCACCGGTTATCCATGTTGAACTCCAGAAGCCGTCTCTGTTCTCGCAACTTCAGGCAGTCGCCGGGCGCGTACTTGGGAACATCACGCTTCTCGTTGCAGTGATCCTCCTAGTCATCACTCTGTTGCTCTATCGAGAGGACACCCGCAACAGGCTGATCCGGCTTGCCGGTCGCGGGCGGCTAACGGTTACCACACGCGCGCTTGATGAAGCCGCTCGACGGATCGGCGGCTACTTGCTGGGGCACTCGGCCGTGAACGCTGGATTCGGCGTGGCGATTGGGTTGGGACTGGCTGCGCTCGAAGTTCCCTATCCTGCCCTCTGGGGTCTCCTCGCCGGAGTGTTCCGGTTCATCCCCTCGATCGGCGTCTGGCTGGTGGTGCCATTGCCGGTGGCTCTTACCCTCATCAGCAATCCGGGTTTCGTCGTGCCGCTCTTGGTACTCGGGCTATTCCTTACACTCGACCTGCTCACCGCCAACCTCATCGAACCGTGGGTCTGTGGTCGCAGTGTTGGGTTGGCCCCGGTTCCGCTGCTTCTGGCGGTGATGTTCTGGACCGGACTCTGGGGCGTGGTCGGGCTGGTGTTGGCCACCCCGATGACGGTTTGCCTCGCTGTACTTGGCAAGTACATCCCGCAACTCAGCTTTCTGTCGGTACTGTTGAGCAAAGAGGCGGCTCTGCGTCCGGCCGCGCGCTACTACCAGCGTCTGCTTGCGCGCGACCGACGCGAGGCGGAAGTAGTGGTCAAAGAATATCTCGTCGAGCACTCGATGGATGAATTGTTTGATCGCGTCCTGCTTCCAGCGCTTGTGCTCATCCGGCGAAGCCGCAAGGCGGGGGAACTGCGACCCGAGGACGAGGAGTTCATCCTCCACGCGACACGTGAGATCGTGGACGGGCTTGGTGGATCGACAACATCCACGGATCACCCAGTCTCCGAAGAGCGACTCGTTGTACTAGGCGTCCCCGCGACCGACGGAGCTGATGAGGTGGCCCTGCACATGCTCCGCCATCTGGTACGGACAGATGGCGTGGACATTGAGGTTACCTCCGGCGGGTTCGCGGCACCCAATACCTCCGCGCTTGTCCAGGGCGCTGTGCTGGTCGCGGCGCTGGGGCCGGGCGGGCTGACGGAGGCGCGCTATCTCTGCCGCCGATTGCGTGCTCAACATCCCGAAGTGAAGATTGTCGTTGGGCGATGGGGTTGCGGGCGGGATCCGAAGAAAGCACGACGCCTCCTGTTGGGTGCGGGGGCGTACCGCGTCTCGGGAACCTTACGCGAGGCGCGGACGGAACTGGTTCGGGTGGGGCGGCCCCTATCTCCGCTTCACCTTCCAGCGCAACGGACCGTTTAATACCGAATCGCGTTGCAGGGTTACCATGTTTGGTTTTGGAGTTGGTTACGTGAGAAAGCCCCCTCACCCGCCGGTACGACTCTCGCAAAGCGCGTCAGTCTACGGCGACCTCTCCCCGCACGGCGCAAGAGAGGTGGGCGCAGTTGCAGTGTCGATTCGCTACACGGACAAGCAGAGCAAACACCTCTCTCCCGCCGTGCGGGGTTGAGAGGTCGCCACTGAAAGCCGGCCGGGTGAGGGGGTCTTCAACACACAGTAACCCTTCAACACGATCCGGTATGACTCGCAATCCAATTGA
>JAKEEV010000207.1 GCA_022616395.1 Planctomycetia bacterium
GAACACCTTCAGCCCTTTAGGGGGAATCGCGCTGCTACTGAACTCGTGCGGATTGGCCAGCGGGAGGTTCCCGGGTGCAGCATCCTCAGTCGCGAACGCCTTAACTCGAGCATCGAACGCTCTCAGCCCAAGTTTCCCGTCAAAGGAAGTAGGCTTCAACTTCCTTACAATGAGCATTGCGCGCTCTCGCGATGTTCCCTCCTGAATGTTCACGAATCGTCCTGGATTGAGCTTTTTGCTGGCGCTGAGCGGAACCGGGTCCGACCTGCGGTTCTGCCGCGGTTTGCAGATATCCAACTGCGCTTCGATCACGGTGACCGCGACCTTATCGCCTTCATCGTCCAGATTCTTCACGCCGAGAGTAAAACCCGTGTCTCGCAGTCGGCTGCTCACAGATGCGCCTTCCGCCCATAGAATGTGACCGCTCGCGGGAACCGACGCATTCGGGAATTCGCTACGGCTTCTCTCGCCCGCGGTTGCCGTTTCGTTCGGCAAAGCTCTCACTTTTCCGTTTTTCGCACGCAGTACGAGCGTACCGGTGAAGTCCGACGGAGTGGCCTTGTGGAGAGTCAGCATCGCCCGAAGATGCGTCTTTCCCGAGTTCTGGACGTGAATGGCCCTGCCTGGCTCGATTTTGGCCGCTTCACTCAGCGCGGCGGGAGCGGTGACCGGAGACGGGCGGTGAACATCCAGGGTCAGTTCGACCGCCGTCATGTTCGCGACGACAGGGTTTTGCGGTGCAATGGGAACAGAGCCTCCTGCAAGTGTCAGAGTCAAAACGAAGCCGCCTACATTGGCGCTAGCGGATGCGCCTTCGGCGAAAAGCTTCACTCCAGCACTGAGTTTCGCTCCTTGAAACACGTTGTCGGCGCCGTCGAACCGGATTTCCGTCCCTCCGCTTCTTTGCGTGAAGAAGCGGATCTCCGTGCCCGAACGTCTCAGAGTACCTGTGCCGTCGAACCTCCGGTCGGTCTTGACCTTGACCTGGCGACGCTTCGGATTGGTGTGAGGCTTCTTGACGAGAATGACGTCCTTTTCGACTTCGATCACCGGCGCGGCTGCCGGCGGCGTGGGTTGCGCGCCGGCCTTGCCGCCCTTCTGCTTACTCTTCTCGCCCAGGTTCGCGTTTGTCACGTCCCAGCCGCGCAGCGCCAGGTTGCACTTACCGCAGAAGTGCGGCGTATACTTACCCGGCTCCTGATGCTTGAAGTGCCCCGCATCCGCGAAGTC
>JAKEEV010001294.1 GCA_022616395.1 Planctomycetia bacterium
CAACAGGCGCAACAGGCGAACCCGGAGCCACCGGCGCAACGCCCGGCACGACTGGCACAACGCCAGAGCCAACCGGTTCGTGATCGCAGACAAAGACAACCCGGCGGGGGCCGGCAGAGGGCCGGCTCTTCATTGGTCATTGGTCATTGGTGCAGAGGCCAGGAATCATCGCGGCACAAAGAGCGAATGACCAATGACTAATGACTAATGACTAACGAAGGCGAGCGAGGAACCATGGGCCAGAAAGTCCGACCAACGGGGTTTCGCACGGGCATCATGCGCCCGTGGCGGAGTACGTGGTACGCCAGCAAGCAGGACTATTCCGAACTGCTGCTTGAAGACGCCAAGATCCGCCAGTTCATCGCCTCGTACCTGACCAACAAGAAGGACCGCAAGGAACAGCGGCCCGCCATTGCCGAGATTCGCATCGAACGCACACGCGAGCGCGTCACGGTCATCGTGACCAGCAGCCGCGTCGGAGCGATCATCGGCAAAAAAGGCGAGAAGATCGACAAGCTAACCAAGGCGCTCGAAAAACTCACTCGCCGACACATCGAGGTGAAGACCGTCGAGGTGACGCGACCGGAAATCGACGCGCAGCTCATCGCCGAGGACATCGCGGAGCAACTGGAGAAGCGGGCGAGCTTCCGCCGCACGATGAAACAGGCCATGCAACGTGCGATGGAAGGCGGAGCCAAGGGCGTGAAGCTTCAACTTTCCGGTCGGCTTGGTGGTGCGGAAATGGCCCGCTGCGAGAAAGGAATGGAAGGCTCCATTCCGCTCTCGACTCTGCGGTGCAAGGTGGAATACGGGTTCTCCGAGGCGGCGACCCCGCAAGGGAACATCGGAATTAAAGTCTGGGTCAATCAGGGCGACTATCTGACGGGGGAAATCGCGGACGCCACCGACACCCAGGCCAGCCCAGCGCAACGGCGTCGCGGACCACGTCGCGGAGGAGGCGGAGGAGGCGGACCGCGGCAGGGTTGAGCAGAAGTTGACCGACGAGAGTGAACCAGGGAAAACGGACAAGCGGACGGGAGATCGGCAATGCCTCAGATGCCAAAGCGCGTGAAGTTTCGCAAAGCCCAGCGCGGAGTCGTCCGCGGGCGAACGACACGCAAGAAGTACAAGGGGCCGATCAAGGGGTTCGCGCAGCGCGGTAACTACGTCGCTTACGGCGATTTCGGCCTGCAAACGCTCGAAGGCGGCTGGCTTTCGGCCGAGTGCATCGAGAGTGGTCGTATCACCATGACGCGCTTCGTGTCGGGCGAAGGCCGTTACTACATCCGCGTGTTCCCCCACAAGCCAGTGACCGCGATCCCGGCCGAAACGCGCATGGGTAAAGGCAAGGGCGAACCCGAATACTGGGCGGCGGTCGTGAGGCCCGGCCAGATCCTCTTCGAGATCGGCGGGCTTCCCGAAGCCGCCGCGAAGGACTGTCTGGCCCGCGTCGCCTACAAGATGCCGTTCAAGTGCCGCTTCGTGACGAGGCGGCCCAACGTCTAGGATTTGAGATTGAAGATTTGTGATTTCAGATTTGAAGACGGAAAGATGTGGAGCGTTCTCGCTGCGTTTCAATCATCAATCTGAAATCGTGAATCTCAAATCCACCGCGAGGTGTGCGATGCCGAACAAGATGAAAGAGTACCGGGGGATGAGCGACGAGCAACTGACGCTCACCCTCAAGGACCTGGAAAAGCACCTGTTCCAGCTTCGCTTCCAGTCGGCGACCGACCGGCTGGAAACGCCGTCGGAAATCCGCAAGGCGAAGCGCGACATCGCTCGCATTCGGACTCTCCAGCGCGAAAAGGAACTGGCCAAGTTGGAGGGGCTTGCTCCGGAGCAACTGGCGACGCGAATCACGTCGCTGTCTGCAAAAGAGGCGTCGAACGCGCCCGGAAAACGGCAAGCACACCGACAGGTCGCGCGTCTCAAGCGGTTCTATGTCGCCAAGGGCGGGACACTGCCCGGTCCCACAACGGCCGCGCCGGCACCCGCGAAGTCGGCTCCTGCGAAAACTGACACGAAGACAGACGCGAAGAACGCAGCTTCGGAGAAATCTGAAGCCAAGAAGACCGAACCGGCCAAGGGGAGTGGTAAATAATGGCGGACACCAAGACCGACACCCCGGCCAAAACCACCGGGCGCCGAGTGCTCGAAGGGATCGTCACACGCGACAAGATGGCCAAGACGCGTCGCGTCGAGGTCGAGCGGTTGGTGCGCCACCCGAAGTACGGCAAGTTCGTCAAGCGGCGAACGGTCTGCTACGTCCACGACGAGAAGAACGAATCGCACCTGGGAGACACCGTCGAGATCATCGAGAGCCGACCGCTCTCGAAGACAAAGCGCTGGAACCTCGTGAAGGTGGTCAAGAAGGCTCCGAGCCGAACGCTCTCCAGCCTCGAAGGCGCGGTCGCCGGCAGCGATGTCCCCGGAGCGGCACCGGCCACTCCGCCGACACCAGCACCCGAGAAGGCGGAAGAGAAAAAGTGAATAGTGAATAGTAATCAGTAATCAGTCATCAGTGAACAGTTATCGGTTATCAGGGTCGAGTGGCGAACCTCGTAACTGATAACTGTTCACTGATGACTGCTGACTGATCACTGTCCGCTGGTGGGGAATATCAATGATCCAGATGTATACCTACATGGATGTCGCCGACAATACCGGGGCCAAAGAGGTGATGTGTATCCAGGTGCTCGGCGGCAACAAGCGCCGAGTCGCGCACCTGGGCGACCTCATCAAGGCAAGCGTGAAGAAGGCTCTTCCCGGCGCGGATGTGAAGCAGGGCGACGTGGTTTTGGGAGTCGTGGTCCGGACTCGCGTCGCCACCCGCCGCGAAGATGGCAGCTACGTCCGCTTCGACCGCAACGCGCTTGTGCTGCTCGACGCAGACAAGAACCCACGCGGAACACGCATCTTCGGTGCTGTGCCACGCGAACTGCGGGCCAAGTACATGAAGATCGTGGCGCTGGCGGCCGAAGTCGTGTGATTTGTGATTTCAGATTTATGATTTGAGATTGGAAACTACCACGGGTCTTGTTTCACAATCATCAATCACAAATCTGCAATCTGAAATTGAGGCCGAAATGTACATTCGCAAAGACGACATGGTGGAAGTCATCGCCGGGGACGACAAGGGCACTCGCGGAAAGGTGCTCAAGGTTCTCCGTTCGCAGAACAAGCTCGTGGTCGAGGGCGTCAACCGCGTCTACCGACACCTGAAGCCCTCGAAGCGCAATCCGCAGGGCGGTCGGCTGTCGAAGGAAATGCCGGTCGATGCGTCGAACGTCATGCTCATCGACCCATCGCGCAACGTACCCACACGCGTCGGCGTCCGCTACCTGCCCGACGGCAGCAAAGAGCTTTACGCCAAGAAGAGCGGAACCCGCATCCGCCTTCTGAGCAAACCGGACCCGAAGTACGCCGCGGGCGCGAAGAAGTAATCAGGGATCAGTGATCAGTTATCAGTTATCCGCGAACAGACCACTGACCTGATAACTGATAACTGCTCCTCTGACTTCTGATAACTGATTACTGATGACTGTTCACTGATTACTGATTACTGA
>JAKEEV010000208.1 GCA_022616395.1 Planctomycetia bacterium
CGACATTCTATAGATTGCCAGATAGCCAACATTGCCACACACAAAACTGGCAATCTACCATTACTAGACAGCAAATATCCGTCCAGTAAGTTACTTTTGTATAGTTAACCTCTCCCGGCCGCTTTTGACACAGTCTCTCACACCGCGGCCGGTTCGGGTTTTTCGCTTTCGCTCTTCGCGGAATCGGTCGCTTCCTGCTTCTCCTGATAGTTCTTGATCGCGGCCTTGATCGCGTCCTCGGCCAACACCGAGCAGTGAACCTTGACCGGCGGGAGTGCCAACTCCTCGACGATCTCGGTGTTCTTCAGAGCCATCGCTTCCTCAATCGTGCGGCCCTTGAGCCATTCTGTAGCCAAGCTGCTGGAAGCAATCGCGGAACCGCAGCCGAAGGTCTTGAAACGCGCGTCTTCAATGACGCCCGTCTCCGGGTTCACCTTGATTTGTACGCGCATGACGTCTCCGCACTCCGGAGCGCCCACGAGCCCCGTGCCGACGTGCAAATCATTCGCGTCGAAACTGCCCACGTTCCGCGGGTTGTTGTAGTGGTCGAGAATCTTTTCGCTGTATGGCATGTCAGTCTCCACTGTTTAGATACACGTATCGGGCGCGAAGATTCACCTTTGTTTCGCTCGGATCTCGCTCAGTTCGCGTTTGATTTCCTCAAGGGTCTTCTGCTGCTCTTCCAGAATCTTCTGTTGTTGCTGGACTGCCGTTTCAAGCCGATGCATTGAGTCCACCACAAACCATGCGGGGATGGCAGCAAACAAGAGTCCGAAGAAACCGCCCTCAACTACGTTCCGATCAATCCATCGCATCGGTAAGCTCCGTCTTCAGTGGTGCGCCCACTCGATTTTCTTGATGTCGATGCCCTGTTGCACCATTTCGTAGAGCGGGGACATTTCGCGGAGCCGGTTCACTTCGCGGACGACGATCTCGATCACGCGGTCTACTTCCTCTTCCGTGTTGAAGCGACCTATGCCGAAGCGGATGCTCGAATGAGCCAGTTCGTCGCCGACTCCGAGCGCGCGGAGCACATAGCTTGGTTCAAGGCTGGCACTCGTGCAAGCCGAACCGCTCGACACCGCCACTTCCTTGATACCCATCATCAACCCCTCACCTTCCACGTAAGCGAAGCTAATGTTCGCGTTGCCCGGAAGTCGGTCGGTGGGGTGACCATTGAGGTACGTTTCGGGGAGCTTCTCCATGATCCCCTTGCGGAGCTTCTCGCGGAGCCGGAATGCGTGTTCCACTTCGCTTGCCATTTCATTCTTGGCGATCTCGCACGCCAGACCCAGCCCAACGATCATCGGCACCGGCAACGTGCCCGAACGCATTCCGCGTTCATGTCCGCCTCCGTCAATCTGCGGTTCGAGCCTCACTCGCGGGTCTTTCTTGCGGACATACAGAGCGCCAATGCCTTTCGGACCGTAAATCTTGTGAGCGGTGAGGCTCAGTAAGTCGATGCCCATGTCTTCGACATCGACAGGCACCTTGCCGATGGCTTGCACCGCGTCGGTGTGAAACAGCACGCCTTTTTCCTTGCACAGTCTGCCGATGTCGCGAATCGGTTGGAGCGTGCCGATTTCGTTGTTCGCGGCCATGATCGTTACGAGGATCGTCTTGTCTGTCAGTGCCTCGCGCACTTGATCCGCGTGGACTTGCCCGTACTTGTCGACGGGCAGATACGTCACCTGGAAGCCATCGCGTTCCAGTCGCTTGCAGGTATCGAGCGTGGCCTTGTGCTCGGTCGCCTGCGTGATGACGTGGTTGCCCTTCTTCTTGTACATCGCGGCAACTCCCTTGATCGCCAGGTTGTTGCTCTCGGTCGCCCCGCTGGTGAAGATCATCTCCTTCGCGTTCGCTCCGATGATGCTTGCGATCTGCTCGCGAGCATTCTCGACCGCTTCCTCCGCCTCCCAGCCGAACGCGTGACTGCGACTGGCCGCGTTGCCGAACTTCTCGGTGAAATATGGCAGCATCGCGTTCACCACGCGCGGATCGGTGCGGGTGGTCGCGTTGTTATCCATGTAAATCGGCGTCTTCACCATGATCTCGCAACTCCTGGTGCTTACTGAATGAACCGCTACGCGGGTGATGATTCAACCGGCGCCGAGCAGCAACTCGTATTGAGCATGGGAAGCTCGTGAAGAGCAGAGGGCCTTGCCTTCGGGTCGAACAACTCCGCGAGCGTGACTCCGCACAGCACCCCGAGCAACCGCTGATGCACTTCCGCCATTGGCCCTTTCATCGTGCAAGCCGCGGAGTGCGAACAGGCGTCATCGTGCGTCGTGTGGTTGCAGAGTGTAAGCTGGAAGCCGTCTTCCACCTCTTCGAGCAACTCCGCCAGGCTGACTGCTCCAGCGCTCGGAGCAAGAGCGTATCCGCCCTTCACTCCACGATGGCTGGTGACGAAGCCCTTCTTACACAACTCTTTGAGGATGTTCGCCACGAACGAGTGACTGAGGCCGAACTGGTCCTTGATGGTCCGCGCGTTGCCGCCTTCCTTGTGTTGGAACAAGTACGACAGAATCACGAGGGCGTAATCGGCCTTGCGACTCAGTAATGTCACGGCCTGTCCCTCCCTTCGTGTGACGAACATGAAGAATCAGCACTTGGACTATTCCATTTTGTAGCCAGGGAATCGTATCTGGCAAGTGCTATTTCACCTGATCGCTTTTTGAACAACGCAAAAGCCGTCTTTACGTGGATTGCGGAAGCTTGTTACTGTCCCGCGCGAAGGAGACACTGTATGGGTGGGATAGGACAAGACTGCCTGGATGGGACACGGCAAGCGGGCGTGAGTTTGGTCCTCCCGGCATTCAATGAGTCGGCTGTGATTGCCCGCGCCGTGGGGGAAGCAGAGGAGGCACTTTCGGCACACTTTCACCAGTTTGAAGTGCTGGTTGTGGATGACGGGAGCATCGACGACACGGCGCGTGAAGTCATGCGTGTGCTTCCAGACTCCCCGCACACGCGCCTGTTAAGACACGCGGGCAATCGCGGCTACGGTGCAGCATTGCGGACCGGCTTCGAGTCAGCGAAATTCGATCTGGTCGCGTTTACGGATGCGGACTGTCAATTCGATCTCGCGGAACTGAGAAACTTGGTGTCTTTAACTGGTGAGTGTCCAATCGTGGTCGGTTACCGCGTGGACCGTAAAGACCCGTGGCGAAGGCGGTTCCTTTCGTGGGGCTACAACATGCTGGCTCGCGCACTGCTCGGCACACGAGTCCGAGATGTGGACTGCGCGCTGAAGGTGTTTCGTCGCGAAGTGCTTGCGGGGTTGTTGCCGGAGTCTCGCGGGTTCTTCGTGAATACGGAAATGATGACCCGCGCGCATCAACTCGGCCTCGAAGTCGCCGAAGTACCTGTGACACACCGCCCGCGCGCCGGCGGGGCAAGCAAAGTGTCGCTGCGCGAAGTTCCCCGAACCGCCCGCGTGCTCTTCGCGTTCTGGTGGCGCGAAATCGTTCGCGGTGGAAAGCTCATTACTCCGACGGTCCTTCAGGCGAAGGTGGTGGTTCCTTCTGCCACTCCCGCAGTAGTTCCTCAACCAACTCCAGCCCCTGTTCCTTCGTCCGAACGCGCCCTTCAAGCTGCGCCTCCCGCACGGCGTCGAGCAGCCGCTTGAAGTCCGGGCCGGGCTTGAGTCCCATTGCGATCAAGTCTTCGCCCGTCACAATAGGAGGCGGGTTCAATTCCTCCGGCGGAGTGTCGCGCAAGATTCGTTCGCAGAACTCGACATGCTCCAAACTCTTGCCGCTTGCAAGCGCATCGGCCCGATGAAGCGCGAGCAGTTCGCGAATGCCGGGGTGAACCAGGATCGGCTTGAGCTTGCTTGGCCGCATCGTCGGCGCATCCGCGAGATACATGTGTTTCTCGACGAGCCAGCGCAGGCGCACAGTTTCCACATTCGACAGCCGCAATCGCTCCGCGATCCGTTCGGCCATCTCCGCTCCGACCAGTTCGTGTCGGTGGAACGTGTACTTGTCGGCCGTGCGCGCGAACACTCTCGGCTTGCCGACGTCGTGTAAAAGAGCCGCGAACGCCAGTGGAAAGCTGACTTCTGCTTCTAAACACTCCATCACGCGAACGATATGGTCCCACAGCGTTCCGGTTGGCGCGTCCGGCAAGCCTTGAGGAAGCGTGTAAGTGGGGATCAGTTCCGGCAGGATCGGTTCAATCTGTTCCAGTTCGCGTAGAAGCCGCAATCCGCGCGCTCGGTTTGAGTGAACCAGAAGCTTCCGCAATTCCTCCGCGATGCGCTCGGCCGATACGACGCGAATCTCAGATGCCATACGCTTCGCTGCGTCGTGTGTGGCCGGGTCAATGGTCAGATCAAAGCGCGTTGCAATGCGCACAGCTCGGAGGATGCGGAGCTTGTCCTCCGTGAATCTCTCGACCGGATTTCCGATGGCGCGGAGAATCTTCGCGTGCAAATCCGCGCGACCGCCAACGAAGTCGATCAACTCACTC
>JAKEEV010000209.1 GCA_022616395.1 Planctomycetia bacterium
CAAGGCGTTCCCGGGGAAGGACGATGGGCCAACCGATGCGATCGAGGTGACAGCCGAGGAGTTGGCAAAGGCTTACCAGGAGAATGAAGCCGCTGCGGATGTGAAGTACAAGGACAAGTGGCTGCTCGTTGAGGGGAAGTTACAAGACGTGAGCTTCGACGATGAGAGCGCGACCGGACGGCTTGAAGGAGTCAAGGGCGTTCAGGTTCGCTGCTTCGCCACGCTCGCGGAGAGCAACAAGGTGTGGAACTTGAGCCGCGGCCAGACGGTGACCTTCAAGGGCAAATGCACGGGGGGAGGTACTCGGTTAACATTCGTGCGTCTCGAACATTGTCGCGTGGAGAGCTTCGGACAAGACCCGGCGATCAAGATCCAGGCTACCAAGTGGATCGCGGAATTCGCCAAGAACTCCGATGCTGCCAACCTGAAGTACCAGGACAAGGAAGTCACGGTGACCGACGCCGTGTTCCAGAGCATCGAGGGCGATCTTGCAAACTTCACCAGCCCGACGAAAGGATCACCCTACAAGATCCAGGTCCGGTTCACCGGCACGCCGAAATCGAAACTCGCGGAACTGAACCCCGGAGACCGGGTCAGGTTCAAGGCCCGGTGTGGCGGACTCTTTGACAAGACCATCGCCAATTACGACGGCTATCTCGTGCCCTGATCGGTGTGACTGTGCCACGCGAAGCGCCCACCAATCCTGGGTGGGCGTTCTTTTTTCGTTGCGCGGTGTTTTTCGGGATCAATTTCCACGTCTAATGGGATAGAAGGGCAGAACCGCGGGTCGGCCGCTCGCGGGGCCAGCAAAGAGCAAACCGAATGCGTTCGATCATCCACCGCTTCCAGTCTCGACTTTCGTCGGCTGAGGGCGAACCGACCGACGAGCGACTGCTCGAAGACTTCCTCACTCATCGCGGGGACAAGCGCGGAGTTGACCGCGGATTCCCGCAAGTGGCCGAGGATGCCTTCACCGCTATCGTGCGCAGACATGGGCCGATGGTGCGCGGAGTGTGTCGGCGCGTACTGCGCAACGATGCAGACGCGGACGATGCATTCCAGGCGGTGTTCATCGTACTGCTTCGCAAGGCGGAAGCCGTTCGTCCCAGAAATCAACTCGGCAACTGGCTGTATGGCGTCGCGGTGAATGTGGCCCGCCGCGGACGCGATGCTATCGCTCGGCGCCGATGTCAGGAACTCACCACCGAGCCGATTTCACCCGCGAGCGGGTCAGACGCGGGCGAACTGCGAGACGTGATCGACCAGGAACTCAGCCGATTACCCGTTGCGTATCGAGCCGCGATTGTCGCGTGTGATCTGGAAGGCCACACGCGAGCCGAAGCGGCCGGGCGGTTGGGCTGGTCGGAAGGAACGGTGGCGAGTCGGCTCGCTCGTGGGCGGGCGATGCTGGCTGAGCGACTTTCACGTCGCGGAGTTGCGATCCCGGCCGCGGGGTTGCTCGTGGCTCTGGGTGGAGTGGTGGATGCCGCGGTTCCCGTGGTCAACTTTTCTGATTTGGTCGCCAGTCCTTCGCCAGCGGTGGAGGCGCTGGCAAAGGAGGCAATGCAAGCCATGATGACGAGCAAACTCAAGGCAGTCGCGGTGGCACTCTTAACCATCGTGGGGATCGCCGGTGCCGGAGCTGCGACCGTGTGGGCGTGCGGCGGCTATCTCCTTCTCCGACCGGCTCCCCCTGTGTCGCCAGCCAAGCCATACCCATTCAGTTCAGTGGAAACAATCGAGCCGAACGCGGACAGCCCGCCGATGGCATGGGAACGGCCCAGACCGAACTCCGTGGCGGATGCCGGCACAGACAAACCTGCTGACGAGTTCGCGGGAGTTGCGAAGCCAGCCCGGTTCGTGCTCACCAACCCCGCGGGCGACATCACCGTGGTCTCGGATCGACACGAAACGTTCGTCGAATTCTTCCGCCGACAGCCGGTGGTGATTGCGATACTCCCTGACGATCTGCGCTCGAAGTTGCTGACGGGCAAGACCCCAACCGATTTCGTGTTTCTGGCAAGCGCATCGGTGAATGAAGACAGCGGGCGGGCCACCGCCTACGGGATCAGCATGAAAATGGCTCCGCTCTCGCTCGTTCCGCCTTCGAGGAATGACCCGGTTTACCGCTTGCTGGACCTGACGAGCGCCAGTGAGCCAGTCGTGTTCGTTCGCGATCCCGTGGACAAGAACCTGTGGCACGCGGCCGGATTCACTACACGCAACTCGTCCGGATTCTTCGCTGACAAGAAGCGAGTCGGCAAGGACGACTTCGCACCGGTTGATTTGCTCCACAACGAGAAGCCCAAGAAGAAATAAACGCAAGTAAGACGAGCTTTCTAGCCCGTCTTCCGAAATGCGACGGCCTGGAAAGGCCGTCCTACAACTCTCAGTTACATTCCACTCAGGGAGACCGGATCATGCCGCGGATTGTGACGGCGATTGCTCTCTTTTGCGCTGCGATGCTGGTCGCGAGCACGCTTCCAGCCGAGGAGCCGAAGAAGGAGACCCCAAAGAAAGCAGAGAAACAGCCAGACGAGAAGAGCGTGCGGAAGGACATCGCGAAGTTGATGAAGCAGACGCACCGGGGCGAGAAGTCGCCACACGTTCGCATCGAAGCGGAGTTGAAGAAGGAAACGCCCGACTGGGATCAGGTGGCCAAAGAGGCGAAGGCGTTCGATGAGATGGGCAAGGCATTCAAGAATCTGGGAATCTACTACCCATACACTTCGCCGAAGAATTACATCACCCATGCTGCCGCGCTGAGCAAGGCCGCGGGCGACAAGGACAAGAAGTCCGCGACCGAAGCGTTCACCGCCTTGAACAAGTCGTGTGTCTCGTGTCACTCCTACGGTGGCCCTGGAGGGATTCTGAAGCCAGTGAAGTAGGTGCCGCGAGCCGAGAGGCACGTGATTGTAGTCCTCACGCTCCGCGTGAGGTGAAAAGACCTCACGCGGAGCGTGAGGACTACAATTCTCTACTTCAATCCACGCATCAGTATCACCAGCACCGCAAGCGCTCCTCCGACGCCGACCGCCATTCCCAGAAGCACTCTCCCCACTCCGAATTCCGTCACGCCTTGCCCCGCGAGTAAATGCCCCAACGGAGCGCTTGCGCTGAGCGTCATCGCCCAGAGCGCCATGACACGCCCGCGCTTCTCGTCCGGCACCGCCAGTTGAAGCGTTGATTGACCCGTCGAGAGGTACAGAATCAGCCCGAAACCCACCGCCGAGCAACAGCAACTCGCGGCCCACAAGCGCACAGCCAGAGCCAGCCCCGCCAACCCCGCTCCGCACACCGCCACGCCCGCCAACAGGAACGCCCAGCGTCGAGCTACGCTTCCGAACGTGGCCGTGGTGAGCGCCGCGGCCAGCGCCCCTGCTCCGAGCGAACTTAACAGCCAACTGTAAGCGTCTTCCTTCAAGCCAAGTTGCAATCGGGTGTACGCGGGGAGTATCGTCAGCACCGGCCAACCGAAACAGCACACCACAAACGTGAGCAGCACCAACCCGCCCAGCGCCGGGTATTCGCGCAGATAGCGGATTCCGTCCCACGCGGAGGCTCCCTCCGGCTTCATCGCACCAGCGCCCGGTTCGGGAATACCGCGCAGAGCAAAAAGCACCGCCAGGAAGCTCACCGCGTTGAGCGCAAAGCACGCCGTTGCTCCCACCGTGACCGCGTGCGCGCTGGTCGGCAGTTGAGGCACCACAGCCGCGGCCAGGAGGAACAACACGCCGGCCAGAGCCGGCCCGATTGCGCGAGCGGAATTGAAGAGCAACGAATTCAGCCCGACCGCGTTGATGAGGTCTTCTTTCGGCACCAGATCGGGCACGAATGAGAGTCGCGCGGGTAAATCGACCGCCTGAATCACTCCGTTGACGCCCATCAGAGTCAGCACCAACCACGGCACCGCAAGCCCCCACCCGACGATGGCCGTGAGCACGACGGCATTCAGGAGAAAAGCGGTTTGCGTGGTGACGACAAGTCGCCGTTTCGGTCTCCGATCCGCGAGCGAGCCTCCCCACGG
>JAKEEV010001295.1 GCA_022616395.1 Planctomycetia bacterium
AAGGGAGCGGGCTTACTTATTCCCGCTCCCTTGCGGTCGCGGCTCGTTTCAAACCGGACACTACCAGTGGGTTCGTGTAACAGACCCAGGCTACAAAAAGTCTGCGACCCCGGACCGGCCTCACAGAGGCCGGCTACAAAAAGCCAAACTCAGACACCACCGGGTGCCCCTGACATTGACGAATGTACACTATTGTGGTAAGGTTGGGGGAGAATTCGGAACGCGGTCTTTGACAACCCAAGACCAACACGATAAAGGCCACCCCCGGCCTTCGAGAACCCCAGCTTTTCAAGGAGTTGGGGGCCATAACGGCCGCTTCTTTGCACCGCCAAGTGAGAAAAACCCACAAATCCTGGGAAAAACGACAAGAGGACAAAAGCGGGGTGGGTGGGGGGAGGTCGGATCAGGGTGAGCGTCTCGATTGTCAGTGGAATCGCGTTTGGCGTTAGCCGGCTGGGTTGCTACCGACAAAAAAGACGCTCACCCACAAATCGGTGATTGTCGTCGGTGTCGAACGCAATGGCAGTGACAAGCTCCATTCGGCAGAAGGGGCAGCCGTAGAGTTTGATGGTCCATCCCAGCGTGGCCTTCACCTGCGCGAATGGAGAAAGTGTGCAGGCGTCGTTGTCGCACTTGATGACGAACTTCTTGTTGGGTTGTGGCATTGCATCTCTCCGCCGAATGCCTGAACAGCCAGCATACCGCCGTGGTGAGGTGATCGCGTGAGAAAATGCGGATCAGTTGAGCTTCACGCGGTCGCCGAACTTGTCGCGGAGCAGTTGCTTTCCGCGCCTCGTGAGTCGCGGATTGTCGCATAGGTTGAGTTCGCGGAGATTGGCGAGCGTAGCTGAAGCCGCAATCGCTTCCGCGCCCGCGTCGCCGATGTTGTTGTCGGAGAGGTCGAGGTAAGTCAGGTTCGCGAGGTGAGTACCGGCTGCCAGCGCTGTGACTGCCTTATCGACCAACTTGTTATGCGCAAGCGAGAGCTTGCGGAGGCGAGTCAGCGCCGGGTTGGCGGCCAGCGCCTGCATCCCAACGGCGCCGGGCTTGACGCTTCGGAACTCGATCTGTCGCAACCCGCTCAGGTTGGGAGAAGCAAAGAACCGCGCTGCGGAGTCGGCACCGAACGCGCTGAACGGATAGAGATGCACACCCGGCACGAAGCGGAACTCCGGCATCGCGGCCATCGCCTCCATTCGCGGCCCGCCGGCGTCCGTGAAATGCACGAACTGAACGAACGCGAACGCCTCGCTCGTCAGGAGCGCTGGGACATCCTCCTTGAGGAACCGCGGCCCGGCGACCTTGAGCCGCGGAAGCCCGCGCTCGAAGTCCCACCCGGATTTGAAGTCGCCAAACGGTTCGAGCCAGCGCTGGAGCAGTTCGGCCTGGTCGCGGCGCACCTGGTCCGAGACCGGCGGCCGTTGCAACCCGCGGGCCTCAGCGATGTGCTGTCGAATGTACCTCGCGCGCGCTGTGTCGAACCGGTCGCCGTGCTCTTCGAGCCAGTCGGCCAGTACCAGTCGTGGCGTGTCGTCGTCCGGGTGATCTTTCACCGCGTC
>JAKEEV010000210.1 GCA_022616395.1 Planctomycetia bacterium
GCAAGGTTGTGTTCGCCGAAGTGAACGCGTACTGGCGTCCGCTGCTCGATGTGTATCAGGGGGGGCATTTACGCGACCCGCACGTTCCCGCGAGACAAGCCCGAGGTCGCGGCGTTGAAGCAAATCAATTCGCAGTTGCTCGAAGGCTTCGGACTGGGTTGGGGAGCATCTCACTCGGAGTTCATGAAATCGCATGGAGACGGGCAAATCTATTTCATCGAAACGAGCGCTCGCGTTGGCGGAGCGAACACCGCGGAGATGGTTGAAGCGGCGACCGGCGTGAACCTCTGGAGCGAATGGGCGAAACTCGAAATCTGTCGCGGCACTTCCAGTTACCAACTTCCGCCGTTGAAACAACGATTCGGCGGCGTGGTAATCTCGCTTGCGCGCCAGGAGAAACCGGATACATCCAGTTTCACCGATCTGGAGATTGTTTACCGGCTCGACATGAAGCATCACATCGGCTTCGTCGTCGCGGCGGACACTCCGCAACGCGTCGAAGAGTTGTTGACGCAGTACATGGACCGCATCGCACGCGACTACCACGCCGCGATGCCCGCGCAGGACAAGGCGGGGCACTGAAAGAGTAGCCAACTCGCTCCGCGAGTTGTGCATTTCTTGGCGAACCCGGAGCGTCAGCGACGGGGTGAACAGAAGAAACAGTCACTCGCGGAGCGAGTGACCTACTCTTGGAAAACGAACCGGGCCGCGAGTTTCCCCGCAGCCCGGTCAACTCCTGAGCGTGGTTCACTTCCTGACCTGGAGTGCGGAAGGCTCACGGCACCGCCGTTTAAACAGCGGGTAGCCGCTGAGCGGAACCACGTTCCGCGGGGTTGGCCCAGACCGCTCAGCGGCTACCCGCTGTTTAAACGAAAGCGGTGCTGGAACAGCCTTCCTCACGTCGCACTGCAAGGCAATCGCTCGGACGACGCAACATCGTCCTGTCGCAAAGCAACGAGCTGAAACGCTCAGGAGTTGGGTTGAAGGTAACTCGCGATCGACACGAACGCAATCACGGAGTTCTTCTTCGTAGTAGGCACACTCCGTGTGCCGTTCTTGAAAACAACGGC
>JAKEEV010001296.1 GCA_022616395.1 Planctomycetia bacterium
GAGTTTTTGGGGTTGTGGTGTTTTGCCCCCGCGGGCTCCCGCCGGGGGTTCAACAACGCTTTGTTGAACCGCCGGCTTTAGCCGGCTGGGTGGTGAGTACCCAAGACAATCTTCGACAAAGCCCCGTCGAACCGCCGGCGTCAGCCGGCTGGGTTCCTTCAACTCCTGCATCCCCGCTTACCTCCGAGCCTTGACGAGCGACAGATTGCGGAATAGTATTCTTTTGTCCACTTATCAACGTTGAGGCGCAAGCCCGACGGTGCCACGAGTGGAAATGCGGAGCAATGTCGCTTGATATACTGACGTTCACATGAGGATGGGTTGTGCAAGGAGTTTGTTGAAATGCAACTCGCCGAAGTAAGCCTGTGAGCCGAGGCGGGCTTGGAGTAATGCGGAATACGGAATGTGGAATGCGGAATCAAAGACAAGAAGACAGAAGTCGCAGAGTCGGGGGTTCGGATTTGGTTTTCATTCCGCATTCCGCATTCCGCATTCCGCATTTCCCCTGTGCCGCTCGGCAAGCGGCACCTACAACACTCAAACTTCCGCTTGTTGTGCAACACGTCCGCGACTTGCCACTTCGTCAACTCAATCGCGCCAACGCCGCGTGAGGTGGTCGGCGTTCATTCTCTGAGCGGAATCGGCTGCTTGCTCATTTCGTGAGCGTATCTCCCATAAATTGTCTGGCATTCCGCGTTCGTCCGCGTTCCGCTGTTTACCCTGGCAGAGACGTGGGCTATACTAATCTTTTAACATTGGCCGTAGCCCACGGCCATGACGTGTGTGAGAGCCTGGCGTGAAGGCGATTATTAGCGACATTCACGGAAACCTGGAAGCCCTCCAGGCCGTGTTGGCGGACATCAAAACGCAGGACATCCAGGAGGTGTACTGCCTCGGCGATGTCGTGGGGTATGGCCCGAATCCGCGCGAGTGCATCGATCTGGTTTTGGATTGCAAGCTCGTGCTGTTGGGCAACCATGATCAAGGGGCGATGTTCGACCCGGATGGGTTTAACGCCTCCGCCGAACGAGCCATTTTCTGGACGCGCCAGCAGTTGGAATCCGCGGGTGAACCGCGTGCGGTGCGCGAGAAGCGCTGGGAGTTCCTCGCCGAACGCCCCCGCAGTCATCGCGAGAACGGCTATCTGTTCGTTCATGGCAGCGCCCGCAACCCGCTGAACGAATACGTCTTCCCCGAAGACGTGTACAACCAGCGGAAGATGGAGCGCATCTTCGCTCTGGTCGAACGCTACTGCTTCCAGGGCCACACTCACGTTCCGGGCATCTTCACCGAGAACTTGCAGTTCCTCAGCCCCGAAGAAGTGGATCACGCCTACAAGCTCGATGGCCACAAGACGCTCTGCAACGTCGGCAGCGTCGGCCAACCGCGTGACGGCAACTGGCGCGCGTGCTACGTGGTGCTCGATAACGACGTGATCAAGTTCCGCCGAGTTGAATACGACTGGCAGAAGACACGCGACAAGATTTACGAAATCTCCGACTTGGACAAGTTCCTCGGCGACCGACTCGGCGAAGGGCGATAAAGACTCTCGAACGTGTCCCGAATACTCCTGTAGCGCGGAACGCCCACGGACGGCCCGTCCGTGGGCTTCGCGTTTGATAAGATACCCACATCCCGTGAGGCTGGATTCCCACCGAACTGCACTCATGCGCAAGAATGCTTTCAATATTGGCCTCTTCCTGATGCTCGCCGGGGGCATGTTGGGGTTGCTGTGGTATGGAGATCAGCAAGGGTGGTTCCCCAAACCAGAGGCGAAGAAAAAGGCAGACGAACCTCCGGGAGACGACCCCCAGAAGCAAGCGGAAGAGGAAGCAAAGCGCCTCGCCGCGCTCAATCACAAGCGATCTCTCGAAGCGGTTGGCGGGGGGCTTGCGGTCGCCATCGACTTGCCGAAGCCCGCGACCAAGTCACCCGAGCCGCCCAAAACTGAGCCGAAGACCGAGCCGAAGACCGACACGAAGGTCGCTCCCTCACCACCTTCACCCACACCGCCGACTCTCATCGCGCTGGGCGATGACAGGTTCTACAACAAGGTGCTTCTCTCCACGCGCGGAGGAGGCGTTCAGCAAGTCGTGTTGCCCTGGTTCGATCAGGCCGACCGGCTTGGTCGTGGAGTTTATCTCAAGGACGAGGACGGCAACCCCACCAAGACTCCCGTACCGTATTACCTCATTCCCGGCGTTCCCCAACCACGCGGAGCGAAGTTGCGCGAGGAGTATCAGGTTCCGACCATTGGGCCGGGACTGGTGAAAGATGCTTCAGTGCTTGTCGAGCCGTCGTACACGATCTTCCACTACCCCACGCCCGATGATAAGTATCCCGATCCGCGTCTGGGCGAAATCAACTGGAATGTCGTGGCCGAGGAGCGGCCCGACGATGGTCCGCACCGGGTTGTCTTCGAGACGGAGCTGGGCGAGCCGTACTACGTGAAGATTCGCAAGACTTACACGCTTGCTCCGAAGGAGTACCACGTCGGGCTGAAGATCGAGATCGAGAAGTTGAAGGTTGCGGGAGCCTCGAAGGGGAAGGGACAGTTGCGGTTGCAACTGTCTGGCCCGCGTGGGCTTCCCATTGAGGGCGAGTGGTACACGAGCCTCTATCGCGTGGCGATTGTCGGCTGGCTGGATCGCAAGGACACTCCTCGACGGCAATACGAGGACGCCGCGACGGTCAGCGCCAAGCGGGGCGGCGAGTTGGTTCCGCGTGGGAAGGATGACAAGTTCAAGTACATGGCGGTGGCGACTCAATACTTCGCTTCGGGTATTGCAATCGACGACGAAGCCCAGGCGAAGGGAGCGGTGGCGCAACCCTGGGCGTATGTGCGCGCGACTACGGAATTGCCCTTCGACAAGAAGCAAGACCCAAACCTGCCGTCCTTCGACGACATCACCGTGCGGGCCGCATCGGAGACCCTCGACCTCGCTCCCGGCGAGACGGTGACTCAGAGTTACCTGATTTACAACGGCCCGTCGAAGGTGCGGCTCCTCGGCCTGATGTCTGGTGATCGCGCGGTGGACCCCGAACTTGTCGAGCGCTACAAGGGGAAACTCGGCCTTCAGACGATCACCGACTTCCGTTCCGATAACTGGCTGGGTCGCTTCGCCAACGCCATTTACTGGACCGATCTGGTTATCGCCTGCACCAACCTGATGCACTGGTTTTTGGCACTCATTCACTACGTCATACCAAGCTGGGCGCTGGCCATCGTGATGCTCACCATCACGGTGCGGCTCCTGCTATTGATTCCCAGCAAGAAGCAGACGCAGATGAGCATGAAGCTCATGGAAGTGCAGAAGAAACTCCAGCCGGAGTTCGAGAAGCTCTACGAGAAGCACAAGGACGACTTACACACCTACAACCGCGAAAAGACGAAACTGATGATGCAGAACGGGGCCAACCCG
Source organism: Planctomycetia bacterium (assembly GCA_022616395.1). Taxonomy (GTDB): domain Bacteria; phylum Planctomycetota; class Planctomycetia; order Gemmatales; family Gemmataceae; genus Gemmata. The sequence continues at coordinate 3,423 of JAKEEV010001296.1, forward strand.
TTCGCCGCGATGGGCGGCTGTTTGCTCTTGCTGGCCCAGATGCCCATTATGATGGGCCTCTACTTCTGTCTTCAGGAGAGCGTGTTCTTCCGGCTTCAAGATTTTCTCTGGATCGATAATCTCGCCGCGCCGGACATGATGTTCTGGTGGAGTGAAGGTATCCCGTACATCAGCACGCCCGAAGACATCGGCAGCTTTGTCTATCTGGGGCCGTACTTCAACTTGCTTCCGCTTTTGGCCGTCGGGCTGATGCTCTATCAGCAAGCGAAGATGATGCCGCCCTCGACCGACCCGCAGGCCGAGCAGACGCGGATGATGATGAAGATCATGATGATTATGATGGCGATCTTCTTCTACAAGGTCGCTGCGGGGCTTGCGCTCTACTTCATCGTGAGTACGCTCTGGGCCATCATCGAGCGGCTGTTTGTCCACAAACCGAACGAGAAGAAGCCGGGCGAAGATGGCGAGGGGACAACCGCGGAGGCTCACCCGAAGACCGGTTCACCCAACGGCAAGGCTCCGGTTGCAACGGCGAATAACCCAACCGCGGCGGCCGCGGTGGCCGACGCGCAGAAGAAGAGCAAGGGATTGTTCACGCGCCTGCGTGAAGCTCTTCAGAAGAAGCTCGAAGAGATGCAGAAGCGCGCGGATGAGCAGTCGAAGCGGCAGATTCGCAACGAACCGAACCCGTACAAGCAGGAACCGATCCGCAACCCGGAACGCCCCAACCCCGAACAGCGCAAAAACGACCGCCGCGACAAAAAGAAGAAGCGGAAAAAGTGAGTCATCAGTTCTCAGGGGTCAGTAATCAAGTTATCAGTAAGCAGTAATCAGTGAACAGTTATCAGTA
>JAKEEV010001297.1 GCA_022616395.1 Planctomycetia bacterium
CTGATCGTGGACACCGGAGGCTGGTACAAGCTCTGCTGCCCGACCTCGCAACTCGTGAAGCCGGACGTGACGGGCGCAATCTATCGCGTGAAGAGAGTGGGCGCTCACAAGATCGAAGACCCACGCGGACTGAAGATCGACTGGGCAAAGACGAAGGGCGACACGTTCGCCAAGTTGCTTCGCGACTCGCGGCCGACGGTGCGTCAGCGCGCTGCGGATGTGCTGGCCGCGTGGCCCGGCGACGGCGATGGCTCGGGGCGAATTGTGCTGGTGAACGCGCTGTATGACGACAACCCGCCGGAAGTTCGGTTGAACGCGCTGTGGGGGCTGTCGCGGCAACCGAAGCCGGTGCTGTTGCATTTCCGTGCCATGCTGCGGCATGACAAGGATGACTCCATTCGCGCCGCCGCAGCCTTCGTTCTCGGCCGTTATCCCGACCCGATTTCAGTGATCGAGTTAACGGAGCGGCTGAAGGACGATTCGCTCCTGGTTCGGCGTGCGTGTGCCGCAGCGCTCGGCCGCATCGGAGACGCGGACGCCATTCCCGCCATTGCTCTCGCGCTGAAGGAAACTACTAACGACCGCGCACTCGACCACGCGCTGACTTACGCGCTCATCGAGATCGGTGACGCGAAAGCGACCGCGAAGCTTCTCACCGATCCGAACCCAGCCGTTCGCCGCGCCGCGCTCGCGGCTTTGTCGAACATCCCGAAGAGCGGTCTGGAAGCGAAAACGGTGCTGACGGAACTCGACTCAAAGGACTCAGCTCTACGCGAAACGGCGTGGTGGATCGCGGGTCGGCATCCTCAGTGGGGCGACCAACTCGCGGGCTACTTCAAGGACAAACTGAAGACTGTCGACAAGCTCAAGCCCGAAGAACGCGACGAACTTTCCACGCGGTTGGTGAAGTTCGCTTCCAATGCGGCCGTTCAGAAGTTGCTTGGCGAGTCGCTCGCGGCCGCAAAACCGGACGCGGCGCGGTTCGTGTTGGGTGTGATGGCTCGTTCCGGGTTGAAGACACTGCCGGAGCCGTGGCGCGA
>JAKEEV010001298.1 GCA_022616395.1 Planctomycetia bacterium
GAGATCGGCGTCGCAATCACCGAGGATGAACTGGCATTCGGAGTTGGAGAAACGTGACGGGCCGACACGACCGATGATGGACTCCCAACCGAGTCGTATCGAACGTGGTGACGACGCTGGGGAGCAATGTGGATGGAAGCGTGCGTCGGATCGAGACAGCCTACGATGGTCAGGGCAACGCCTACCTGATTACGAGCTACGACGCGGATTCCGCCGGCAACATCGTCAACCAAGTGCAGAGGGAATTCAACGGACTGGGCCAGTTAGTGGCGGAGGAGCAGGAACACTCCGGCGCGGTCGATGGCTCGACGCTCGCGGTGGAGTATGCCTACTCCGAGATGGCTTCTGGGGCCAACCACTCCCGGCTGACGAGCATGACCTATCCCAACGGCCGCGTCAGCGTTGGGTGAACGAAGCCGAAACGTGCCGGACCAATGGTTCGGCCCAAACTCGAAGCTGCCGGTTGGCTTGCCGGTGGTGAGCGGTTTTACCGCGAGCAACTTCACGTCACTGCGGGGCGCGTTGTCCTCGCGAGTTCCACCGCGAAGCGCCTTCAGACGAAGATTCCCGACTACCTACTCTACTTCCGTCGTGACATGCCGCTGGCGGTTGTGGAAGCCAAGTCGAACGTCAAACCTGCCGGGAACGGACTTCAACAGGCGAAGGAATACGCCAAACTCCTCGCCCTGAAGTTCGCGTATTCCACCAACGGCACCGAGATCATCGAATACGACTACTTCACTCATCTCGAAACCGTCCTGGCCGCGTTTCCTTCACCCACCGAGTTGTGGCAGCGATTGCAGATCGGCACGGCTTCTCGGTCAGGATGAGTGCTCCCGCAATTCCCGCAAAACGTCCCGCGGAACCCGCGATTCCTCAATGTTTTGCGCACGTCACGTATGACCTTGCAAAGTGGCCCAGATGTGTCAAAATGCCTATGTTTTCAGGCGATTTCGAGTTCCCGAAGTGAAGGCGGTTCGTGATTCATAAGCGACGTGTCGGCGGTTCAATTCTGCCC
>JAKEEV010000211.1 GCA_022616395.1 Planctomycetia bacterium
CGAGAAGGAAATCGACGCCATGCCGCCAGCCGTGAAGAACGCGGTGCTCGCATACATCCGGCGCACGATGCAGTGACCGCGCGTCCGTCGAACCGCCGGCGTAAGCCGGCTGGGTTGCCTGAGACCCAGCCGGCTTACGCCAGCGGTTCGACGAGCCACCTCGCCGAGCTAGAACCAGCCGAAGAACAGTCTTCTCACGTCCAGCACGATTACGAAGATCATCAGGGACAGGATCAGGAATAGGCCGGTGTACATGGCGAATGCGAACAGGCGTTCCGGCACCGGTCGGCCGAGGATCTTCTCCAGTATCAGGAAGACCATGTGCCCACCGTCGAGAACCGGGATCGGTAAGAAGTTCACCACGGCCAGGTTCACCGAGATCATTCCCAAAAACAACAGGAACTGCCAGAAGTCTTCGCCCGCGAAGCGGTACGACACGGTCGCGATGGTCAGGGGGCCGCTCATGGTCTTGGCGCTGACTCGGCCGAAGATCATGGAGTAGAGGTTCATGTAGACGATCTTGATGAACCTCACCGTGCGACGGGCGCCGAGTTCGATGGCCTCGCCGACATCAGTCGCCTTCTGAACGCGGAAGTCGTACTGGAAGAGCAGCCCGCGTTCGTCGACCGGCCGGGTCATGTCCTCGCGGCCCTTGAGTGTCACCTCAATCACTTCTTCGCCGCGTTTGACGCGCAGATCGATCTCGAATGGCGGCCGGGTCTGGAACGCGGCCTCCGCGAAGGCCCACTGGTTCGATTTGATCTCCTCCCAGTCTCCGAAGGCGACATTCCCGGCCTCGTCGCGTGCATTGAACCGGACAGCAACAATGATGTCGTTTGGGCGCAGCGGCATCGGGTCGCCGCCGGGAGCCACGTTTCGATCTTCCAGGGCAAAGAACCGCGCGACGCGGTGCTGGAAGCCGCCGGGGAGTTGGCCGGGAACCGTCTTGGCGTTGGCGGCCGGTCCGTCGGGGGCGACCTCATCGATCACCGCTTCCACCCAGTACGCCAGTCCCAGTCCGCTGATCGGCACCGGGCTGTTTGGTAGCGTGAGTGTTTCGCGGTCAAAGCGGAAGCTGGGATCATATTCGAGAGTGCGAGTGATCGGCTCGTCGGTGTGTTTATCCGTGCTTTCGCGCAGAAGAACCAGCGTCACCGTCCGGTTCGGCGGGTTGGTTGCCGACCACTGCGCAAGCTGTTGGGGAAGCAATAGCGGGTCGAGCGGGTTGGCCTTGTCGCCGGCCGCGTACTTGATCTCCTTCCCATCCGCCGCGGTCACTTTCACTTCGACAATGCGGTCTCCGCGAACCGGCGGCGGGCCTTCTGAGCGCGGATGCACGTCGGCCGCGGCGGCCGGTCCGCCCTTGCGCAGCGCCACAATCTCGCCCATCCGCATTCGCATTCCCAGGTCGTAACGAAACGCGGGCTGAACGGTAATCAGCGTCGGCTCGTCGCCCTCGGACTGGCCTTTGCGCAAAACGGCGAACGTGACCGGTTTGCCGGCCAGAAGCACCAGGCGCTTGTGGTAGTCGGTGAACTTGGGCTGCCCGCGGTCGTCCTTCTCCAGTGGGGTCACCTTCGCGGGGTCGTTCGGGTCGCTCATTCCCACAATGCGGTCGCCCGGTCCAAAGGCCGGGTCTTTGGCTTCCGCGGCCTTCGTGCCGGGAATCACCGGCTTGAAGTCTTTGTGCTTGTTCGAGTTCGCCAGCGTCAGTTGATAGGGAGGAGCGATACCCAGTTGCGGGAATCGCTGACCCTCGTCGCGGATCGGCATGACCACCCCGGACTTCTCCTCGTTGCCGTGCTTCCACCGGATCGGCACCTGCTCGTCTTGTTGCGTGCTCATCACAATCGGGCGAACATCGTCAAAGAACGGCTTGTCGCGGCCGTCGATGTTGGTGATTTCGTCGTCGGTGCGCAGTCCTGCTTGCCACGCGGCTCCTCCGCTTTCCACCCAGCCCACCGTGGCCGGCTTCTCCTGAACGCCATGCAGATACACCGCGACGAAGCACGCCATTCCCAGAATGATGTTCATGATGACGCCGGCCGAGATGATGAGCATGCGCTGCCCGACCGTCTTCTTGCGGAAACTGCGAGGGTCTTCCTCTCCTTCTTCTTCACCCTCACCGCCTTCTCCCTCGCCGACCATCGCGACATATCCGCCTAGCGGGATGATGCCAACCATGTAGGTTGTTTCTCCCCACTTGTAGGAGCAGAACGGCACCGCCGGGCCGAAACCGATGCTGAACGTCTTCACATGAACATCGCACCACTTCGCGGCGAGGAAGTGGCCGAGTTCGTGAATGAAGATGACCAACCCCAGCCCGATCACCACTTTGAGTGTGTCAATCGGGTCAAGGTAGATGCAGACCAGAGCAACGATGATCGCCGTGATAATCAGCGACACGGCGTTGGCGCGGAACCACGCCTTGAGCGCGGAGACTTCCGCCCCGTGGTCCGGTTGGCCCGTCGCCGGATCAATCGGTCCCGCTTCGGCGATGTCGTGCGGTTTCTTCGGGTCCGGGTTCACCGGGTTGGTGTTCGCGTTCGAGTCCAACGGGCCACCTCCTGCCGCGCCCAGCGATCGAGAGCCAAAAGCCCTTCGATCGACGGACGGGGGTCGTAATTGTGCGCATCAAGAACCGCCCGGCAACACCGGGCGATGTCCAGGAAAGCCATGTCGCCGGCGAGGAATCGGCCAACCGCGGCTTCGTTAGCGGCATTGAGCGCTGCGCCACTCGTTCCGCCTCGCTTGGCGACTTCAAATCCCAACTCGAGAGCCGCGAACGTCTCGCGATCCGGTCGCTCGAAGTGGAGAGCCGAGAGCGATTGCCAGTCGAGTCGCTTCGCGGGGCCGCTGACTCGCTCTGGGTGTAAGAGTGCCAGTTGAATCGGCAGTCTCATATCGGGCGGAGAGAGTTGAGCCAGCACCGAGCCATCCGCGAACTCGACGAACGAGTGAACGATTGACTCTGGGTGGATGATCACGTCAATCTGCTCGGCGGAAAGCCCGAACAGCCAGCGGGCTTCGATCACTTCCAGTGCTTTGTTCATCAGAGTGGCGGAATCGACGGTGATTTTCGGCCCCATGTTCCATGTGGGGTGCTTGAGCGCCTGTTCTGGTGTGACGTGTTCCAGTTCGCTCGCCCGCTTTCCTCGAAACGGCCCTCCGCTTGCCGTGAGGACCACACGCGAGACATCACTTGCAGTGTGTCCGGTCAGAGCCTGGAAGATCGCGGAGTGTTCGCTATCGACCGGGAGAAGTTTCGCGCCGCGTTTGGCTGCTAACTCCGTGACGAGTGGCCCACCGATAACAAGCGTCTCCTTGTTCGCCAGAGCGACTGTCTTTCCTGCTTCCAGCGCGGCCCACGTTCCACTTAACCCGGCTGCACCCACCACGGCAGAGAGAACCACATCCACGCTTGCATCCGAAACCAGTCGGGCGATGCCTTCTTCCCCACAGAGCAGTTCCGTTTCCTTTGGGAAGAACGCACGATCTGCTTGTTTGAATGCAGTTGGCTCGGTGATGACGGCGAATCGCGGTTTGAATGCGCGGCACTGATCCGCGAGTTGCTCCCACTTGGAATTCGCCACCAGA
>JAKEEV010001299.1 GCA_022616395.1 Planctomycetia bacterium
GTCCCGCACTGAGTAGGAGGACCAGGACACCGAGGGCCAGCACGGTGGACAGTGCTTGGTTCCTTTGCACCCAGCGTACAGCTCGCTGCCTCGTCGAAAGGCGGCTCTGAAACCGAGATGAACCCACAACTTGCCATGCCAACTGCCTCACTTCCGCGCGTGTTGCCTATCGCGTTGCTGCTTCTCGCGTCACCCTCTCATCTGGAAGCACAAGAAATCACTCTCTCGGAGCCATTCAAGCCGGGTCACACCACCAAAGTCGAAGTTCAGGTGAAGATCACCGGCAAGCTCGCGTTACCCACCACCGAGAAGGGAAAAGCCGGCCAACTTGTGAGCGTCTCGGGGAAGAGCAAGCTCGTGTACGAGGAGCGTTTGCTCGCGCCGGATGAGGCGGGGATGCTCAAAACCATCCGCGTGTATCGAGACGTTTCGTTCGAGCGCACCGTCGGCAACGCGACCCAGGACGCGGGCATCCGGCCTTCTGTTCGGCGCATGGTCATCATCAAAACAGGAGAGAAGAAAGCTCCGTTCTCGCCAGACGGTCCACTGACATGGGGCGAGATCGATGTCGTTCGCACTGATGTCTTCAACCCTTCCGCAATCCCCGGCTTGCTTCCTGCCAACGCGGTGAAGCCGGGCCAGTCGTGGAAAGCTTCTCCTGCGGCAGTCGCGGAACTCACCGACATGGAGAAGGTCGAAGAGGGCGCGCTCACGATCGAGTTTGTGGGCATCGCGAAGCCAAACAACAAGAAACTCGCCCGGTTGAAGATCAGCGGGACGATTCGAGGCGTGAACCAGGATGGTCCGAGTCGCCAGAAGCTCGACGGCACCGCGTACTTCGACCTGGACTCCAGCATCCTCACCTACCTCTCGGTGAAGGGAACGCATGAGTTGCTCGACGGGAAAGGTCAGACGGTCGGCCGGATCGAGGGGCAGTTCACGATGACTCGAGCACCCGTCGCAAAGATGCCCGCCGAACTTTCGGACGCTTTAACGCGCGATCTGGAACTCAAGCCGACCGCGGAGAACACTCTTCTTCTCTACGACAACACGGATCTCGGAGTTCGCTTCCTCTATCCGCGTGGCTGGCGCGTGGGCGCGGTGCAGGGGAAGCAAGTGACGCTCGATCACGCGCGCGGAGGAGGAATTCTCATCACCGTGGAACCTCCCGCGAAAGTACCCACCGCCGACGACTACAGGAAGGAAGCGCTTGGCTTCCTCGAAAAGCAGAAGGCTCAAGTCACCGGCAGCGAAAAGCCCACACGTCTCCGAGCAGAACCTGTTACACTCGACCGCTTCGCCATCGATGCGACCTTCGGCACGGAGAAAGTGCGACTGGAATATGCGGTGCTGAAACAAACTGATGGAGGAGTGACAGTCGCCGCGCGCCTGCCGGCCGAGGACACGGACGCCCGAGCCGAAGTGCTTCGCATCATCCGCGGACTATCGGTGACGAAGAAGATTGCCGAGGAGAAGAAGTAATCAGTGATCAGTGATCAGTGATCAGTGATCAGTGATCAGTGATCAGTCACCAGTCATCGAGGTCTTATCACTGTTGACTGATCACTGATCGCTGATCACTGTTTACTGATTACTGATTACTGGCCTCCCAAGGGGGTTCCGTGGCCGGTTTGCGGGTTCTGCTCGCGGCAAGCGAAGTGGTCGGGTTCGCCAAGACCGGAGGGCTGGCGGATGTAGCCGGAGCGCTTCCTCGCGCGCTTGCGCGTCGAGGGAACATCGTTGCGGTCGTGATGCCGCTGTACGGCGCTGTTCGCCGATCGGGAATGCCCATCGAGCGCACGAATATCGTGTTGCCCGTACCGATGGGCGACCGCGTACTGGCCTGTCGCGTGTTCCGCTCGCATCTGCCGAACTCGGATGTGCCGGTGTTTCTTATCGAGCATACGCCGTTCTTCGAGCGCGACACGCCTGATGGAAGTCGCGGGCTGTATCAGGAGAATGCGTGGGGCGGGAAGGCGGATTACTGGGACAACGGCGAGAGGTTCGTCTTCTTCTGCCGAGCGATTCTGGAACTGGTTCCTCACATCGGCTTCCCACCAGACATCATTCACGCCAACGACTGGCAAACGGGTCTCGTTCCGGTCTACCTCAGCGAACTCTATCGCAATAATCCCGGCTATCAGCGGCTGCGGTCTATTTTCACCATCCACAACATCGCGTATCAGGGGAGCTATCCGCGCGACGTGATGAACCTCACCGGGCTACCCGCCTCGCTTTACAACCCGGGGCAACTCGAACACTACGGATTGAACTTCCTCAAGGCCGGTGTGGTATTCGCGGACGCGGTGAACACGGTCAGCCCCACTTACGCGCGCGAAATCCAGACAGCCGAGTTCGGTTGCGGGCTGGAAGGACTCCTCAGCGGTGTTCACTGGAAGCTCTCCGGTATTGTCAACGGCTGCGACTACGACCGCTGGAACCCCGCGACTGACAAGTACCTCGCCGCGAACTACACTCCCGAAACTGTTTTCGAGAAGAAGCCACTGGGCAAGGCCGATCTTCAGAGACGATTCAACTTGCCCGAAGAACCGAAGATGCCGGTGCTGGGCATGATCGCCCGACTTGTCGCGCAGAAGGGCATCGACATCACGATGAGCGCGGCTCCGGGGTTTCTCGACCTGGGCTGTCAAGTGGTGGTGCTCGGTGACGGCGACCGCGGCTTCCACGAACATCTTCAGTGGTTTCGCGACCAGCACCCGGATCGCGTGGGCATCTATCTGGGCTTCAACGAGTCTCTGGCTCACATCATCGAGGCGGGGAGCGACTTGTTCCTGATGCCCAGTCGTTATGAACCGTGTGGGCTGAACCAGATGTATAGCCTCAAGTACGGCACTCCTCCGGTGGTGCGCGCCACGGGCGGTCTGGCGGACACAGTGGTGAACGCGA
>JAKEEV010000212.1 GCA_022616395.1 Planctomycetia bacterium
GGTCGCGGCTCTTTAATACGCGCTCGGCGGGCTTACGCCACGCCGTTCGCGAAGACCTCGCGCCAACGTGCGCGGACTTGCTCCGGTGTTGCGGTTCCGGTCACGCCGATTTGCTGAATGGTGATCGACGCGACGAGGTTGCCGAACGCCGCGGCCTGCTCGTGCGTTGAACCGCTCACCATCGCCGATGCGATCCCCGCCGAGCAACTGTCTCCGGCTCCGCAGATGTCGATGGGACCAGACACGGGAGAGGGTGGAATCGGCTCGGGAACTTCCCAGCCTTCGGCCGACGGACGGCTAAGGTAAATACCGTTAGCAGAATCAGTGCAGAAAACAGCTCGCTTCACCCGCAAAGCCAAATCTCTCACACCCCCCCGCAGCATGTGTCCGTCGCAATTCACGGCGAACTTCAGCTCTTGTCGGTTCGGCTTCACACAGACATTCCGAAATAGCCCAATCCGCTCGCGGCTGTCGGCCAGAACAAACTTCGTTGGGTCGTTCGCGCCGAGTTCTGCCAGGTGGTCGCGGACGCGCTTCGTGACCACGCCGCAGTCTTCTTCGCTCACCTGATCGAGCACGAGCAGTGCATCGAGTTGCGGCCAGGCTTCGTCAAGCAACTCGATGAGGTGTTCCTGAACGCCGGCGGGCGTCGGTGCGCGGTTCTTGATGTCGAGCCGGTTCAGTTCGTCCTTGCCGAGCATTGGCTTTGTGTAAGTCGGCGTTCGACGTTCGGGAACCGGAATGATGCCGCCCTGCTCCACCGCGGGCATTGCTCGAAGTGCCTGTCGAAGCTCGTACCCCTCGCCATCGTCTCCGATGAACGTGATGGGATAGATTCGACCCACGCCCAGAGCCGCGAGGTTGTTTATCACCGTTCCTGCTGCGCCCGGATAGCTCCGAACCTTCACCACCTGATACGCGGGGAGGTTCGTCTCCACTGACGGCTCGTTGAGTGCTGGGTCGATGTCGAGGTAGCGGTCAAGGAAGAGATCGCCCAGCACGCCGATAGTGCGATTGGGAATTGTGGTGAGAATGTGCTCAATGAGTTCTGCGGTAAGCATGGGAGTGTTCCAGGCGAACGGCCAGCGTAAGCTGGCTGGTGAGAACGATGCGGCGTGCTGCTCTCGTGCCTCACCAGCCAGCTTACGCTGGCCGTTCGCCGATTGCCGCCTTCCACACCGAGGGAAGTGTATCCTTGTGGTCGCCCTGAACGTAGAAGCTCTCGCCGCCGTCGGCGACCGTGCGAACGAGGATCGTCTTCCACGGGCGGTAATAGTATCGCGGGTCGGTCTTGGGCGCCTGAGTGTGGTAATCATCGCCGAGCGGAATCAAATCGAACACCGCGGTTGTGAACTTCGCGATGCGCTCGCCCTTCTGGTGAGCCACATTGCGAGCCATCGCCAGCGCCTTCAGATACACTTCCGGTCCCATCACCGCGGTGCCGAAGTTCAGCACGATGCCGCCTTCGAGCTTCTTGATGTGCTCGGCGAACACCAGGAAGTCAGTGTAACTTGCGCGGCCGAGCACTCCGCCGTCGGCGTTCGGGTGTTCGTGAATGATGTCGTAGCCAATGCCGATATGAACCGTGACGGGAATCTTCAGCCGATAAGCCGCGGCCAGCACAGATGCATGCTTGTGCGGGAAGAAGCCCTCACCGATCGCCCGGCCAATACTTTCGCCCAAGCCCATGCCGTCTTTCACGCCCTTTGTGATCGCGTCGTTCATCTTGCCGGTTTCTTCCCACAATCCGAACTCACCCGAAGAAACATATCGAGCCACGCTCTCTGTACTTGCTCCGATAAGCGCGAATTCCCAGTCGTGGATCGGCCCCGCGCCGTTCATCGCGACAAGCGAGACAAGCCCGCGTTCCATCAGGTCGATGAGGTGCAGTTGCATACCAGCTCGCAGAACATGCGCGCCCATCATCAACACTCGCGCTGCGCCGCGCGTCTTTGCTTCCGCCATCCGCTGACCGATCACCGGCACCGAAGGATGCGAAAACGTGACCGCGCTGGCATCGAGCGGCTGAAGGATGTCCAGCGTCAGGTCGTGCTTGCGATTGGCAAGCGGCTGAAGACGCAACTGCGAGCGGTTGAACTGCGGGAATGGCATCGGCGCGGCCTCGGCGGAGAAGACAGAAAGGCATTTCACCGCGGAGGACGCAGAGAGCGCAGAGACAAGACAAACACAGAAGTATTGAATACTTGTTTTCTCTCTGTCTTGTGTCTTTCTCCGCGTTCTCTGCGTCCTCCGCAGTGAATCCTGCTTTCTCTCCTGTTCTATTCCGGTGTGACGAATTCGAGGCCGGCGCGCGGAGGAGGGACTTCGCCGGGTGTGGTGTCGGGCGGTTGCGTCTGCCACGTTCCGCCAATGGCCATTTGGTAACCGAGCCAGAACATTCGGCGGGCTTCTGCTGGAATGAACGCCATGCTGCTCGAATGCCCGGCGAAGTTCTCCGGCAGAGCCAGCAAGCGGAACCGCGAGCGCGTCACTCTGCAGAGTGTGTAGAGCTTCATCGTGTCGGCCCGGAAGAGCGCGTAGAGAGTCGCGGAGACCGCGGCTGTCATCGTTTCCAGAATGCGCGGGCGCTTGGCCAGATAGTTAGGGTGCGATTTCCCCGCGGAGAGAATCCAAATTCCCGAACCGGCCGGAATTGGGCCAGCCGTGCGGACAAACGCCTGAGTGAGGTTCCCCGCGTCGGCGTGCAACTCGGTGTAGCGCACGCCGTTGACCATCACATCAAATTCCACCGGCGGAACAACGCCGGGAATCGAACAGGACGCCAGAATCACCTTGCGAACCAACTCCGCCGCATCCGGGCGACCGGAACAGGCAATCGCTCCAACATCCCACACCACCACGCGACGCGTAAGGATGTTCGCGGTCGCGATGAACAACCTCCGGCCTTCCATGTGCGCCGCGCACAGGTCAGCGAGCAACTCATCGTTCACTTGACGTTCGAGCATCTTCACCAGCGGACGCGATGACATCAAACCGGAACCGGTGATGATTCCGCGGACGGGCTGCCAGGTAAAGAGATCGCGTCGGCGAAGGTTGGTGAAAGTTGCAGCGAGCAAGTCATCGTACTTCGGACCAAGAAATGCGAGAATCGCGACCGTTGCTCCGCTACTGACTCCCGTCGCCACATCAAAGACCGGACGCGTGCCGGAGGCCGTCCACCCACAGAGCGCGCCGGCGGTAAACGCCGCGTACTTCCCTCCACCCGACACGCACAGGATGTTCAGCGGTTGGCCGCTTGAGCGCGCAGGCTCCGCGCCTTGCAACGCGCTCGCCAATCCAGACACCGCAACCGTGTCCGCGTCGTGGTAGTCGTCCACTGGGCCGCGGTTGATCCACACCCGATCCACCAACGGCTCCGGCGCGTGATGGCACTTCGGACCAGAGCAACCAACCAGAACCGCCAACACCACCGGCACCGCCAGCGCCAACACCTGCGCAGTCTGGACGTTCCTCCGTCCGGGCGAGCCGGTTGGCATACGACCCTCAAGTTACGTTCACAACGAGCCGCGGTGATACCGAGCAAGCGCGGGAAGGTCAAGCCACCGGCCGCAAGTTACCGCGAAGTGTTGAGTGTGGAAGATTGGGTGATTGAAGTAGGACAGGCTTCCAGCCTGTCATGAGAGACAGGCTGGAAGCCTGTCCTACTTCAAACGCGCGGGCTAGCGGAGCGAGGAAGGGCCGCGAAGCGACCGGTTGGAGGAGGGGGAAGATAGCGAGCCAGCCACGCGGAGGCTTTCTCCGCGTCCCACCCGGCGGATGGGTCGAAACTCACGGCGGAAGTAAACGCGAACAAGCCGGTGCCGCTCACCTTCTCGCGCACGCCAGGTTCGAGGTCAATCCAGACGCTCTCGGGCGCGGAATCGGCCGCGGGCCAACTCGCGGTGATCGCGTCGGGCGCGTGATGCCAGCAGTAATCGCCGCAGGGTCGAAGAAGCGTCTCACCCAGTTCGTGGAACAGAAAACTCTTGGCCGCGGGGAGAGTTGTGCCGGCGGGGAACGAGATTTCCGCCAACAGCGGGTCGCCCTCCGAAGCGGTGAAGCGAAGCTCGATCTCCGGCCGGTCGGCCAGCGGTTCGCGGGTCATCACTCGGCGTTGATCGGCGCTGAGGGGGGCCAGTCGGCAGATGAGTCGGTCGCCTTCGGTTGTCCACGTCTCGCGGTCGAGCAACTTCGCAAGCCGGGCGATGAAGGGTATTTCCAGAGCGCGGCCGTTGCGACTGGCTCGCGATGGCGGAGTTCCGTTGTGTGGCGGTCGAGGTTCTTCGTGCCAGAGGGCATCGCCCACCAAGAGCCAGCGTTCGGCCAGGCGCGAGAGCCGCTCGAACTCCGGTTCGGGCAATTCCTCCGCGCGATCCAGAACCAGCAAGCCGAAGGGCGGGTCGCCGGGAATCGTCCCGAACACCGGATCGGCTTCCAGGCTACCGGGCGTCCCGACGATCACACGCGACTCGGCCAGAGCGCGGGCGACAAGTTCGGGACCGGATCGGGCCACCTCCGCTGCGTGCGAGCGCGCAGAGGAAAGCTGCCGCTCCGCGTCGGCATGATCGTCGGCTGGTCCCTGAGTCTCGATGGCCTTCGCAAGAGCCGTAGCTTCGAGCTTCGCGTGCGCCTGCTCGTGCTTGGCCGCGGCGAGTTCAGCGTCCACCGACGCGCAGCGCGCCACGACTTCCGCGTCGATCAGTTTCTGTCGCTTCTCGGCGAATGCCGCGGATTCGGCATCGACCTTCGACCGGCTCTCACTGAATTGTCTGGTCAGAGCCGCGACGTTTGATTCGAGCGAGCGAAGTTGATTCTCCAGTTCAAGCGCCTCGGGTGTGCCAGCTTTTGACTTCGCACCGAAGAGCCGCGCGAAGAAACCCGGCTTGCGCGTGAGGTCCGCATGAGCGCGTTTCATCTCCGCCAGTTTCGCTTCCTGCTCTTTGAGGGCCGCGGAGAAGCCCTCGCAATCGGCCGTCAGCTTGGCGGCGGTCTCGTTGTGTTCCACTTGGAGCTTGGCACGTGCCGCGGTCAGCGTCGCGCTGTGGCTGGATCGCGCATCCTTCTCGATTTGCGCGCGAATCGCGGTCTTCGTCGCGATCTCTGCTTCGCGTTGTTTCAAGAGTGCGTTGACTTCCTTCAAGCGGTCCACAGCCTTCGCGACAGTGGCGAACGCGGCCAGTCGGGCTTCCGCAGCGGCGACGGCGGCCGCGGCCTCACGCCGAAGTTGTTCCACACGCGCGCCGGTGGTCTGCTTGCTCACCGCGGGCGAAGGACGCACGGGGTTCTCGTCGTCGGCCAGCGCGCGAAGGACGGGCACTCCGAAACGGATCAGGCGTTCGGTGATGCGATCAGCAGCGGCCGGGTTGGGCGAGAGGATCAGGACGCGATCCGCGCCGTCGTGAGTGGTCGCGCGAGCCACATCAACAATCAAGCGCTCCCCGCAGACAGGATCGGCGTGGACGATGAACAGATCGCGGCAACCAGCGGCTCGGGTTGTTACGTCGAACTCAACTGGTGAGCGGTCGGCGAGTGGAATTTTGGCAGGTGCGATGGCGGGAAAGTGGAATTCGTCGGCCACAAGGCGCATGAGCCAGAGCCGGCCGCGGTCGCCAGGATCGACCGTTGTCGGGGGATGAAAAGCCGCACGGGTTGCAAGCGTTACAGGCATCACCAAACCATTGCCCTCGGGGGCAGGTTCCGGGTGCGCGGAGTCGGTCGCGGGCGGTTGAGCCGGCCGAGGGGACGGGACGGACGGTTTCCAGTCGGTCATGCCGACACCCTGACTGACACCGGCGCAATCATCGGCGGTTGCTCATGAGGGTGGCACGAGGCCAGAAGAGGATTCCTGCGCCTCCGGCCGCTCAAAAACGGGGCTTGTCGGGCAACTTGCGCTCCCAACTCACCCCCGCGTCTGACCAACGGGATGAGGTCGAAAACTTGCCAAAAGTATAGACGCCTATCCCCAGGGAAGCTATCGCACACTCGAAATTCATTCGTATCACTTTTCGCGTTTCGCGTTTAACACTTCTGGTGAAACGTTAAACACTAACCGTTGGGAACTCTGTTGTCTTGTGTTGGAGTCCCGGCTTGAGCCGGTTCTTCACTTTCCGCCTCAAGGCGCGACTCCAACACAAGATCATAAACGCCAAACATCCCTACGGTTCGACCTTCCCCACGGTCACGGTTGGCTTGGCGGAGAGCACCCGCAACACCGGTAACAGCGGGGCGAAGGTTTTCTCATTGTCCCAGTGATGGTCAGCGATCTTCAGGTGCCCCGGTCCGACCCCGCCGAGTCCGAGTGTCGCATCCAGAGGCAACCACTGACCCTCCGCGAAGACCTCGAACCACATGTGGTAAGCGAGGTAAGGTTTACCGTCTTTGGCGGAGGCGGGTGCCGGCGCATAGACCAGCCCCAACACCGTTCGCGACGGAATCCCATTCGCACGACACATCGCGGCGGCGAGCATCGCGTATTCGGTGCAGTCGCCGGTGAGGTTCTTGGCGACGTTATCGGCTGTCCCCATCGCCTGGGAGAACTCGAACGCCTTCATGTTGGCCTTCACCCACCGCTCGATGGCGACCGCTTTCTCCCAGTTTGTCGCGGTTGCCGGGAGTCGCATCACGGCTTTCGCCGCGTGGCCTTTCACCGCGTCGTTGTTCCAGTTGATGAAATAGTTACTGTCGGTGAACTCCTTCCCTGGCATCGGCATCTTCCGCGGACCCTTCACCGGACCGTGGCGGGCGGAAACATGGAGTTCAAACGTCTTCGCTTTTGCGTCCAGTTCCTTTACCTGTTGCCGGCCGTCCGTTGGGAAGAGGGTGCTGGGGTCGTCTTCTTTGGGAACCGCAACCTTGTAGACGATGCTCCCCCGTGTGTGTATTGCAGGAATCTCGCGATCCAGACGGATTGACTGAACATTGAACAGTTCCACGGGCTTCGTAACTGGCTGTGTGGCCGCGTCCTTTGTTGTGCGGAGGAAGCATACTCGACCGCCGAAGCCGGGGAAATCGAACTCCATTTTCAAAGGCTCAAATGTCTCCGCGTCAACCCAGGTCGTTGCCGGAGGAAGTTTGAACGTGCCGACCGGTTCCATCTTCGTAACAAAGCGCAACATTTTCCGGGCCGGCTCTTTCGGCCACAGGGCGACCGACTCTTCGCCTTCGAGCGTGACAGTCATCTTCACCACGCGATTGATGACTCCGATGTAGGAGAGGTAGTCGAACGACTCGCCCATCTTGAGCTTCTTCTCCTTGAACAGCGCTGGTTCGCGCGAGCAACCAACCACGCCCGCGGGCCAGGGTGTATCACTGGCGTGCTTCGCGGCCCCGTCGCCCGTCACCTTGAGCTTCTTTCCCTCCACCACCCCGCTAAGGATCAACGCCTGATCCTTGCCGATACCTTGCCTCATGCCGGTGACAAGCACTTCGCCTGTGTCGGTCTCGACGGTGGACTCTTCTCCCCACTGACTGACCACCTGCCCGAATCGAGCGATTGTGAAGTTTTGGTACTTCATACCGACAAACAGGTCGCGGTCATTCTTCTTTGCCTTCTTGGACTGCCACTGTATGTAACCAAGTCGCTGACCTTCCACGGAAGCCACAAACCAGTAGTCGAAAACCACATCGGCTTCGAGTTTCGGCTTTCCAGGAGGCGGAACATTCAGACTTGTCGCGGCTGGCGGCGTGGGTGTCGTGGGAGGTGTTGGGGTCGTTGGTGGCTGCGTTACGAGTGAGCCGCCCTTCCCGTTGGGTCGGATGATGATGAATCCTGGCTTGTCGGGGATGGTATCAGGCGGTGTTGCTGGCTCGCCGGACTTCATCGGCTTGATGATGATCGGAGGAGGATCTTTGGGGTTAGTCGATTTGGGCGGTTGCGCGGGGGAATGCAAAATGCAAAGTGCAAAATGCAAAATGAAGAGGAGAAGGAAGCCAAGTTTTCGCATGAGATGTCCCCCGTTCTCAATGCCAGGGATTGAAATCCCTGGCTATTATCGGTGACCCCGTTGGGGTCACGTTGGTTTTCGGACCCCGAAGGGGTCACCGATAATAGCCAGGGGTTTCAACCCCTGGTTCTATTTGTTATCGGTCCGCTTCGTTCAACGGAAACCGCGTCCGGGTCGTTGGTGGGGCACCGGCGCGGTAGTTTCAACGTCCCGATCATACACCAGCCCGACAACCCGAACACCCGTTCTTCGCGCTAGTTTCGCGCCTTCTGGACTCGTGGAGTCCTATAATTTGCTCGGCACGGACGCCAGCGACGCCAAACAGGGACTATGTTTGGAGTGCCCAGGGGATTCCCTCCCAGACGCCGACCGCCA
>JAKEEV010000213.1 GCA_022616395.1 Planctomycetia bacterium
CAACTCCTCCGCCAGTCGCCGCCGTTCCCGCTCAGCCGATCCCGGAAGTTCCGCGAGCGCCTCAACCGCACGATCTCTCCCGCATCGCGCAAGATTTGCAGATTCGCAAAGCGCAGGTCGAGGCCGTCGTGCAACTGCTCGACGAGGAGAACACGGTTCCGTTCATCACACGCTATCGGAAAGAACGCACCGGCGGGCTGAATGAAGAGTTCATCAGACGCATTCAGGATCGAGTCGCCAACCTCCGAGCGCTCGCCGACCGCAAACGAACCATCCTCAAGAGCATCGCGTTCCAGGGGAAACTCACAGACGGACTGACTCAGGCCATTCTCGCCGCCGAATCACCCAAGCGACTCGAAGACCTCTACCTTCCTTACAAGCCCAAGAAGAAGTCGCTCGCCACCGAAGCACGCGAAAAGGGACTCGGCCCGCTCGCCGAAGCGATCTTCTACCGCGATCCGGCGGTGTCGAATCTCGATGAAGTGTTGCCGGGGCTGGTTGATCCCGACAAGTGGCTTCTGAATACCGATGACGTGCTCACCGGAGTCAAGCACATCCTCGCGGACATGGTCGCGGACTCTGCTGAGGTGCGCGGACCGCTTCGGGCATACACCTGGGACACCGGGATGATCGTTGCGGTGAAGGCCGAGAGTTTGCCGGAGGGGAAAGGCAGAGAGTACGAGCCGTACTTCAACTTCAAGGAACCCGTCAAGGAGATTCCTCCTCACCGCGTGCTGGCGATCAATCGCGGCGAGAAGGCCAACGTGCTGAAGGTACGCATTGACACCGATCCGGCACTCGCCAACGAGATCGCGACTTACCACCTCAACCTCGCGGACCATCCGCATCGCGACCTGATGCAAGGTGTGGTGATCGATGCGCTCGAACGACTCGTGCGGCCAAGTCTGGATCGCGAAGTGCGCAGAGAACTCACCGAGCGAGCGCAAGAACACGCGGTGATGGTCTTCGCCAAGAACTTGAAGAGCCTCTTGCTTCAGCCGCCGCTGCGAGGAAAGAAAGTGCTGGCGGTTGACCCCGGCATCCGAAGCGGGTGCAAGCTCGCGGTTCTGGATGAAACCGGGAAGCTTCTCGAAGACGCGGTTGTGTTCCCGCACGGTCAACGGAGAAACGCAACCGACGCCAAGCGGAAGATGGAGCAGCTTGTTCGCAAGCATCAGATTTCGGTCGTTGCCATCGGAAACGGAACAGGCTGCCGCGAAACAGAGCAACTGGTTGCCGATCTGATCGCGGAACTGGCTCACCGGCGACTCAACCCGGCCCCAACGCTTCCCGATGCGGTCCCATCTACTTCGATGGTGCCGGAAGCTCCCGCCGTTGCTCCTTCCGCTCCGGAAGTGCCCGCTCACGGACTCACCACGGCCCCCACTCTGATCGAAGGCATGCCGGTGACCGCCGAGACAATGATCTCCGGGCCGGTCGCGATGCCTGTTTCTGTCTCGGTTCCTCATGAGATGCCCACACCCCACGCCCCCGAAAGCGCGGGGATTGCGGGAACGACCGAGACTCCGCAACCAACTGGCGAAGGTACACCGCAATCGCCCGCGCTTGAAGCGCCGGGAGTTTCCGCAGTGCCCGCTGTGCCAGTGGTTCCGGTGATTCCTCCCCCTCCGCCGATCTCGCTCGAAGGTTTGCCCGAAGCGCCTCCCGATCTGGCTTACGTCATCGTCATCGAGGCCGGCGCGAGCGACTATTCCGCCAGTCAGGTTGCACGAGAAGAGTTCCCCGATCTGGACGCGACCACGCGCGGAACGATCAGTATTGGCCGCAGACTGCAAGACCCGCTCGCGGAGTTGGTCAAGATCGACCCGCAGCACATCGGCGTTGGACTTTATCAACATGATGTGAAGCCGAAGCAGTTGAAGGAATCACTTGAGGCGGTGATCGAGTCGAGTGTTAACCAGGTGGGCGTTGAACTGAACACGGCAAGTGTTCCTCTTCTGAGGCACGTATCAGGACTGAATCAACTCGTAGCACGCGAGATTGTGAACCACCGCGAGCGTCACGGCGCGTTTGTCGCTCGCGAACAGTTAATGCAAGTGCCCGGACTGGGCGAGAAGCGATTCACGCAAGCCGCGGGGTTCCTCAAACTGCCCGAAGGCGCTGAGCCGCTCGATGGCACCTGGATTCACCCGGAGAGTTATCCGCTGGCGCGGCAGGTTCTCGCGGAGCTGGGCTTTTCGCCCGCCGATCTGCGCGACCGCGCGAAACTCGATGAACTTCGCGCCAAGCTCAACATCACCAACCCCTCAGAGATCGCAGCAAAGTTTGGCGCGGGCGAGCCGACGGTTCGCGACATCTACGATGCCGTGGCCCGACCCGGACGCGATCCGCGTGAAGATCTTCCTCCTCCAATCTTCAAGACGGGTGTGTTGAAGATCGAAGACATCAGCCCCGGCATGGAGTTAAAGGGAACGGTGCTCAATGTGGTGCCGTTCGGAGCGTTCGTGGACATCGGGCTGAAGGAAAGCGGACTGGTTCACATTAGCCAGATGGCGAACCGCTACATCAAGAGTCCTTACGATGTCGTTTCGGTCGGTGACGTGATTACCGTGTGGGTGATGGAAGTGAAGGCGGGCGAGAAGAAGATTTCGCTCTCCATGATTCCTCCGGGTCAGGAACGCAGACCGCCGGAGCGCGGAGGACGGTTCGCGGGTGGTCCTCCTCAACGTGGAGAACGTCCACAGGGTCCACCTCAAAGCGCTCCACCACAACAACCCGAGCAGCGCGAACGGCCGCCCTTCCAGCCGCGCGGAGCGGGTGCGGGAGGTGGAGAGCGTCCGGGATTCCAACCGCGTGGAGATCGACCGGGCTTTCAACCGCGCGGAGGAGGTGGATTCCAGCGCGGAGGACAGGGGCCAGGCGGGCGATTCGGCACGCGCGGGCCGGGCGGTCCCGGTGGTCCTCCTCGACCGGGTCCAGGTAGCCCCGCTCCTTCGGGTGAAGGTCCGCCAGCGGCAGGCGCTCCGGGACAAGTTCCCCCTCCGATTCAACCTCCGAGGAAGCAGGGCAAACCGAAGCCGCTTCCGAACTTGAGCGCGGAGAAGAAATCCGGCAAGGCCGCTCTCAACACGTTCGCGGAACTGGCCGCGTTCTTCAAACCGCCGGAACCGGAGAAGCCGAAGGAAGAACCCAAACCCGAAGAACCGAAG
>JAKEEV010001300.1 GCA_022616395.1 Planctomycetia bacterium
AGTGTGAGTGTGAGTGTGAGTGAAGAAAAGAAGAGTGAAGACAAAGCAGAAGACCAGAGCCAAGAGCGCTTCTGGTCTTCTGCTTTTTACTGTTTTTCACTCACACTCACACTCACACTCACACTACTACTTCACGTCCCACACGCGGACGTTGCCATCGCGGCCGCCCGCGGCGAGCGTGGTGCCGTCCGGCGCGAAGCGCACGACATGAAAGGCGCGCGTTCCCTGGTAGTTGAACACTTCCTTGGCTTCCTTGTTGCTGACATCCCACACTTTCACGAACTTGTCCGAACCGGCGCTGGCGACCCATTTCCCATCGCCACCAAAACTGACCGACCACACGTCGTCGTTGTGCGCCTTGATCGTCTGAAGTAAGGCACCGTTGGAGGTGTCCCAGATTCGCACGGTGCCATCCCAGCCGGCGCTGGCGAGCTTGGAGCTATCCGGGCTGAACGCCAAGCCGTAGACCGGCCCTCGGTGTTCGGTCAGTTCCAGAGGTTCAACGGTGACTTCCCGCTTGGACCAGTCAACGTCTTTCAGATTCCACACACGTACCGCACGATCGGAACCAGCGCTCGCGAGGAGATTGCCATCGGGACTGTAGGCCAGCGCATGCACCGTCCCGCGATGGCCGAGCAGTTCCACCGGAACCGGATTATCGACATTCCACACCCGAACAGTGGCGTTGCGGTCGCCGGTGGCGATGAACTTGCCGTCGGGCCTGAACACCGCGGCCTTGGCCGCCGTGGGGTGTGGGTACTTCACTTCGGTCTGGTATGTGTTGAGGTTCCATTGCGGAACCTCCTTGTTGTCGCAGGCGGTCAGGAGGTACTTGCCGTCCGCGGACACATCGACCGTCCAGACTGTGCCCTCCAGTCTGAGTGTCCGAACCGGTTCTCCGGTGGTCAGGTTCCAGATTTTGGCCGACCCATCTTCCATGCCCATCACCAGCCGATCCTTGTTGAAGAAGGAGATTCCCCACACGGCACCAGCTTCGCCCGGCAGCGTGAGCTTTGGTTCTGGGCCAGGTTCGGGCGCGGGTGGGTTAAGTCTGATCGGCACGACGAGAGGCACGACCGCCGGCTCGCGTTCCACGAACTGAATTTGTGGTTCTGGTTGCGGTGTCGGGGTTGCTTCGCTTTGGCCGAACAGAAGCCACAGCAGACCCACCACCAGTCCGCCCATGACCGCTCCTGCGCCCCACGGTAACGCGCAGTGGCCGACTTTCTTCCAGCAGATCGGAGCGCGCTTGTGTGCGGTTGCGCTGCGCGAAGCAGAGCAAACTTCCGCGGGCACATCGAGCGGCGAGAGTTGCCGCATCTCGGCCAGCCCGGCCGCGAACACTTCCGCTACCTCCGCCGCGCTCTGGTAACGCTGTGCTGGGTCTTTCTCCAGAAGCCGATCAACCGTGTCGGAGAGCCATTGCGGGATGTCGGGATTGATGGTTACCAAAGAAGTTTGCGTTTCGTCGGCCACTCGGCGAAGCACAACCAGCGGAGTCTTTCCGTCGAAGGGTGCCTTGCCGGTTGCGGCTTCATAAAGCACGGTGCCGAGCGAAAACAGGTCCGCGCGGTGGTCGACTTCATCCCCGCGCGCTTGTTCTGGTGCCATGTAGAGGGGGGAACCCGCAACGAAGCCGGTTCGCGTGAGCTTTACATCCTCCGCAGCGCGTGCCAGGCCGAAGTCGGTGAGCTTGACGCGATCTGTCGATGATTCCAGCAGGATGTTCGCGGGTTTAATGTCGCGGTGAATAAGCCCGCTGGCATGAGCTGCTGCCAATCCCGCCGCGGCCTGCATGCCGAGCCTCGCCACTTCCACCACGCTGAGTTTACCAGCGCGCTTCAGGCGCTGTTCGAGTGATTCGCCGGTAACGAGTTGCATGACCAGATACGGCAGCCCGGACCCCTCGTCTTCATCCACCTGGTGAACCGCGACGAGGTTCTCGTGAGTGACGGCCGCAGCGGCACGCGCTTCGCGACAGAACCTTTGGCGCGCGACTTCGTTGTTGGCGAGTTTCGGGTCGATGACCTTGACCGCGACATCGCGCTGAAGGCATGGGTCGTAGGCGTGCAGGACAACTCCCATTCCTCCTCGACCAACAACCCGAATCACCTCGAACTGACCGAGCTTCCCGAGCCGACCGGGGTTGTCCGGCGGTTGAAGGAAGTCGAGTTTCATCTCGTCTTCGGGCGGAGGGGTATTGGCCTCTCCGTTGGTCGGGAACAGGGTCGTGCTTCGTGCTTCGTTCTCGGCCGCCGCGAGAGCGCGCCAGTACGCGGAGTCATTGGGCGGTTTTTCCTGTTCCACTTCGCGCAGGCACCGGGTTAACTCCACCGCGGAGCCGGTGAGTTGCTCGAGTCGTTCCTGGCACTTGGGGCATCCGCCGATGTGTTCGCACAGGCAAGCCGTG
Organism: Planctomycetia bacterium; assembly: GCA_022616395.1. Taxonomy (GTDB): domain Bacteria; phylum Planctomycetota; class Planctomycetia; order Gemmatales; family Gemmataceae; genus Gemmata. The sequence continues at coordinate 2,411 of JAKEEV010001300.1, forward strand.
CGGGCTTCCGTGAGCCGACCGCGCACGAGCCTTTCCAGTTCGCTGATCGGTGGGCATTCGGTAGTCGTGACGGGATCGGCCATGGTGGTACTTTCGGGCGACCGACTTGTGAGTGTCGAGGCGTAAGCCCGACGGTTTTGACAACCACCGTCGGGCTTACGCCTCGACGCTCACCGAGCGGTTCGCCGGTTATGCGTCCTCCTCGTCCATCAACGTCTGCACTTCCTCGCGGAGACGGGCCAGCACGCGACTCTTCGCGACATACACCGCTCCAGCGCTCATCTTCAGCGCGCCACCGACTTCGGAAGCGCCCCTGCCTTCGACTGCTGTTTGCCAGAACGCGGCCCATGTGTTCGGCTGGAACTCGCCTTTGACTCGTTCCATCGCGCGGGCGCTGATTCGTCGTTGATACTCCTTCTCCCATTCCGCGTCCGGGCCTTCTTCCTCGCGGGCGGGTGTTGCGTCGAGTCGTTCTTGAGCGTCCGAATCGCCTGTTCCGCGTGGGCGGTTCCGTTGAGCGCTTAAGAAGTTGTAAATCTTGTTTCGCGTCACTGTGTAGAGCCAGCCGCGAAAGGTTCCCTTCTTCGGGTCGTATTCCATCCTGTGGGCGTTGCGAGCTACGCTCCGAAGCACATCCTGCATCAGATCGGCGGCGTCGGCGTCTTGCAGTCCGCGATTGCGAGCGAACCGGTAAACCACCGGGCCATACAGTTGCACGAACTCGCGCCACGCATCGGCGTCGCGTCCGTCCTTGAGGCGGGCAAGCAGTGTGACGCGTGTGAGCGGAGGCTCGGCCATGCGGAACGGTCCATGCGGAAGATACCGGTCACGATCAAATCACTTACAGGCTTGCGGTGCCGCAGAGAGTTTGTGGACGTGAGCAGGCACCAGGCGAGCATCATTTTACAAGCAACGTCAACGTTTGCGATGCCCGCAGTGGTCGGGACTCCCTTCGCAACATATCGTCTGCATCAATACGTTAGACGCAAGCTATTGCTGTACCCTTCAGAGACCGAACCATGTTCGCACGCCCAGTATAAACGGAGCACACAATGCCAGACGCAAAAAGCTACTCCTATGCGACGCACCTGAACATCCTGTATCCGCCGCTCGAAGTGGTGGATGTGCCGGGGTTGGTCGCGGCCTGCACCGACAAGTGGTACAACCAGACGCTCTGTCGCGTGAATGACTCGGTCGTGAGGCTCGGAGTCATTCAGGGCGAGTACCACTGGCACAAGCACGACACCGAAGACGAGTTCTTCTATACCGTGAGCGGACTACTGCTAATTGATCTCGAAGGCAAGACAATCGAACTTTCGCCGGGCAAAGGCTTCGTGGTGCCGAAGGGCGTGATTCACCGCACGCGGGCGCCGGAACGCACTGTGATTCTGATGGTCGAAGGAGCGGGCATCATCCCCACCGGCGACTGAGACAGTTTCCGCAGCGAGTTTACGCCCGAATCCACGTCTCCGAGAACGCGAGCATTGCCGTCGTGAGGCTGTGACCGGCGATCTCACGCGGAACTGGCTTACCGGGCAGCACGCGGCCGTTTACCGTGATCGTTGCGTCCGCGCATGGAACGAACAGGCTCGGCATGTGGTGCTTGCCGGTCGCGGATTTGTCTGGCGGAAGCGCGAAGCAGAACGGCTTGCTCAATCCGCTCCAAGTTAAACGCACAACCAGATCGCCGCTCGTTACTGTCTCGGTATAAGTGCTTGCCGGGTCGCCCGCGGCTTCAACGCGGTCGAGCTTGCGATAAACCAGATTCGCAAGACCGGGCTGACCCTTCCACGCTCCGAAATACGAAACGAACTCACTGACCAGATAGCGCGCCAGCGGCTCGTTGTCGTGGAAGCAGATGTTCGCGCGATCCGCGGGCGGGTTCGCCTCTTGTGGTGATTGCAACAGCACCAGAGCATGCCCGCGGCCGTGAGGAGAGAGCACCACGCGGAAGAAGCTCGCCAGCGCGATGAACGGCCCGTCGGGTTTCTCCTTCAGCGAGATGCCGGGGTTCTCGCCCGACCAGTCCACATTGCCCGCGAAGTTGATTGGCTCGGCCATCGTTGTGTCTCCGTGAGTGCAAAACGAGCCGCGACCGCAAGGGAGCGGTTTACCTTCCCCGCTCCCTGACCAGGAGTATCAAGGCGTGTTTGCTTGGGTCGGCGGTTCTCGTTTCGGGGTGTTGAAGCGCCCCCTCCCCCCGCCACCCCCCTGCTTTTCTCCTCTCCTTGTTTTTCCCAGGATTTGTGGGTTTTTCTCACTTTGCGGTGCAAAGAGGTGGCGGTTATGGCCCGCATTTCCTTGAAATCATGGGGTTTGATCAAGCCAGGGGGTGGCGGTAATGATTTCTCCTGGCCGAGTGAACTTTCACCCGCTCCCTTGCGGTCGCGGCTCGTGAGTTGGCTGAGATTTCCAGTGTACAAACGAGCCGCGACCGCCAGGGAGCGGGTGCTTCTGTAAGAGCGGTTCGGTTGTCAAA
>JAKEEV010001301.1 GCA_022616395.1 Planctomycetia bacterium
ATCAGTGAGCAGTCATCAGTCATCAGTCATCAGTCATCAGTCATCAGGTCGCAGGGCAAGGAGCCTCGTCTGACCTGATAACTGATCACTCGATTACTGATTACTTGATGACTGATTACTGTTCACTGATAACTGATCACCGATCACTGCTTGCTACTTGGAGGCTGTCGCCAGCTCTGGCATCAGCGTCACCTGAGACGTTTCTCCGGCTCGCACGATGACGCTTGCGGTGAGGCGCTCGGGGCGGCCGTCGCGAATCACTTCGGCGGTCAGTTCGTACTTGTAGTTCTGGCCTGGTTGCAGCGGAGGAGTGCGGAACGTGCGCACACTTCCGCTTCCTGTCGCTTCCGTGCCGTTGAACAGCAACCTGGCATCCGTCGGCAGGACGACGGCAACCACACCCGCGCTGACGTTTTCCTTTTTCGGTTCGTCATTGGGTTTCTTCGGTGGCGCCATCATCGGAGGGGCTTGGAACGGATGAACAGGTCCGCCCGTCCACGGCTGAGCGGGTACGCGGTCGTGCCAGTGGAAGTGACCGCCCGGTCCGCAGTGGGCGTAAGTAGCGTATCCACCTCCGACCATCCAGTTCGCATACGGACCGTGACTGAAGTTGTAGTAGGCATACCACGGGTAGTACCACGCATGCAGATAAGTGTTCGTGTACCAGCCCGGCGGCGTGACACACGGCCACGTCACCGATGTTGAGGGCGGACCAACGACCTGACCGTGGAAGGCGTTCGCCTCTCTCGCCGAACCAAGCACGACACCCGCGAACACCGCAAATGCAATCAGTAGTCTCTTCATAATGTTCCTCCTCGTGCGTGTCATACAGACACAACCCCACCATTCGGATTCTGCGCCAAACTCGCCTGTGCGCAACCCGACTTGCCCATGCTTCGCGGATTCCGGGGTGTCGGAGATAGGGGTTCTCATCGTGGCGCGGATTGCGTTCAGGGTAGGTGCCCTGAGCTTGAGCGGCACTCTTTGAGTAGGCCCGCCCTGCCGGGGCGGGCGCTTGAACACTCGCTTTGAGTTACACGAGATGGGCAATTGTGCCGCCCGGCAGGCGGCACCTACTAGAGCGCATTTCACGATGGTGAAGCGACCGAACGAGCCGCGACCGCCAGGGAGCGGGAAGTCGTAACCGCTCCCGGGCGGTCGCGGCTCGTTAATACACGCCACACGAACTCGAAGAGCGCTCTCATGCAGCGCCCGCCTCGGCAAGGCGGGCTACTTGTCCACTGGGTTATCACCGGAGTGCGGATTGCGGTTAGCAAAATGAGCGATAGAACACCCTTCCTCGCAGGCTTCGACGACAGGAAACAGCCATGACCACATCGCACGCCCACCAGCTTGCCGACATTCGCGACAAGGTGTTCGCCGGTACGCGCCTGACCTTCGACGATGGCCTCTTCCTCGACCGACACGCGGACTTGTTCACGCTTGGCGAACTGGCGAACTTCGTGCGCGAGAAGAAGAACGGCAACGTCACGTACTACAACGTGAACCAGCACCTCAACCCGACCAACGTGTGTGTGTATCGGTGCTCGTTCTGCTCGTTCCGGGCTGATTTGAAGTCGCCATCAGGCTACGTGATGACCGACGAGCAGATTCTTCAGCGCGCGAAGGAAGCCAGCGAACAGGGAGCGACGGAACTTCACATCGTCGGCGGACTTCACCACTTGCTCCCCTACGAATGGTATCTGGGCATTATCAAGAACATTCACTCTGCGTTTCCGGAACTGCACCTCAAAGCCTGGACCGCGGTGGAATGGGACTGGTTCGAGCGGATCACGAAGCGCCCCACGCGAGAGTTGCTCGCGGAGATGAAGGCCGCGGGGTTGGGTTCGCTTCCTGGAGGAGGAGCGGAAATCTTTCATCCCGAGGTGAGAAGCAAAATCTGCGACTACAAGGCGGACGCGGATCAGTGGCTTCGCGTGCATCGCGAATGGCACTCCATGGGCGGCAAGTCGAACGCGACAATGCTCTACGGCCACATCGAGAAACCAGAACACCGCATCGACCACCTGATGCGCCTTCGCGGACTTCAGGATGAAACCGGAGGATTCCAGACGTTCATTCCGCTGGCGTTCCATCCGAGTAACAACCCGCTGGGGAAGGACATTCCCAAGCCAAGCGGCATGATGGATTTGAAAGTGATGGCGATTTCGCGACTCATGCTCGACAACTTCCTTCACATCAAGGCGTACTGGCAGATGCTCACGGTGAAAGTCGCTCAAGTGGCTCAGAGTTACGGAGCGGACGACATCGATGGCACGGTGGTTCACGAAACGATCTACCACGCGGCCGGCAGCGACTCACCGCAGGAACTGAGCGTCCGCGACTTGCGACGACTCATTGAGGAAGCCGGCCGCGTGCCGGTCGAACGAGACACGCTCTACAACGAAGTGGTGCGCGAGAAAGTTGAGGCGAAACAGTGGGCGACGGGAAGACAGTTCGTGCCGCTGAACTGACCGAGTTTCGACCCGCGTCGGAGCGCCCCCCTCCCCCCCACCCCCCTCCGTTTTGTCCTCTTCTTGTTTTTCCCATGATTTGAGGGGTTTGGTCACTTTGCGGTGCAAAGAGGTGGCCGTTATGGCCCCCAACTCCTTGAAAAGCTGGTGTTTGATAAAGCCAGGGGGTGGCCTTTATGGTTTCTCC
>JAKEEV010001302.1 GCA_022616395.1 Planctomycetia bacterium
ACTCACCACCCAGCCGGCTAACGCCGGCGGTTCGACGGGGCGTTGTCGAACCGCCGGCATCAGCCGGCTGGGTCAAGACCCAGAAAACTTGGTTACACCCTTCGTTCACAACCCGGCGAATGGCTTCCGCGGCAATGACCAATGACTAATGACTAATGACCAATGACCAATGACTATCCGACGGAAACCGTCGTGGCTTCGCGGGGAAGAGTCGTGAGCAGTGAACAACCGTTGTGCGTGACCAGGACATCGTCTTCGATGCGAATGCCACCCCAGCCGGGGATGTAGACACCGGGTTCGATGGTAATCACCATACCGGCTTCAAGCGTGTCTTCAGAATTTGCGCGCACGCGAGGAGCTTCATGCACTTCCAATCCAATGCCATGCCCCAAGCCATGAGTGAAGTAATCGCCGAGTTTCACATCCGACTTCTTGAGCTTGGTTGTGGAGATCACCTTGCGAGCCGCGGCATCCACTTCCTTCGCCTTCACGCCGGGCTTGATCGCCGCCAGAGCTGCATTCTGAGCAGCCAGCACGATGCCGTAGACTTCATCGAAATCGAAACCGACGCGCTCCATCTTGTTTCGCCGACTCGGAGCCGTTCCGAACGGACTGCGAAGCGTCCGCGTCATGTCCGACTTGTAGAGAAGGTCCGCGCCCCAATCGACGAGTAACTTGCTCCCTTCGCCAAGCTGTTTGGCGGTCGGAGGCGCGTGGGGAAGTGCTCCCCGCTCGCCAACGGCCACAATCGGAGGAAACGAACTGCTTCGCCCACCGGCTCGGCGAATGTAGCCTTCCAGCGCATCCACCATGTCCTTCTCGGTGTCCGCTTCTCGGAGAGTCGCGGTGAACATCCGGTAGGCGCGTTCGGCAACACGAACCGCCTCGCGAATCTTCTCGACCTCGCCTGGATCCTTGATGACGCGCTGCGATTCCACCGCGCTATCCACCGCGACGAAGTTGAGCTTCGGAGCCAGCTCCTTGAGTTGATCGAGTTCACCCAGCGTGATCCGGTTCCCCTCAACCCCGACCGATTTGGCCCCGGATTTGTTCAACACATCGACCGCGGCCTCGATTGTGGTCTTGTTGTGCGGGCGAATGTGAGCGTCTACCTGTGAACACTCTTCCTTGATCTGCTCCTCGAACCGCGAGTCGCTCACAAGGATGGAGTTCTTGGCGGTGCCGACGTAGTAACTGGCTTCACCCGTGAAGCCAGTCAGGTACGTCACGTTTACCGAGGCGGTGACAAGGAAGGCATCGACTCCGTGCTTCTTGAGTGTTTGAGCGAGAGTCGAGCGGCGCTGGAGGAGATAGTTCATACGAGTGTCAGCTCTGTTGGGGGCCAGTCTAGTTTGGGCAAGATGCCACTAGACGGAAACTTTACGCGTGCGTCTGCGTTTGGAAACGGGACTGGTCCCATTTACTATCGCGTCTGACGTGAGAATTCAACAAAGAACTGAACTAAGTGTGATCCTTTGGTCTGAACCGAAAAGCTGTTGCCGAGTCGAGTTGCGCTGCACAAGTGACCACTCCCTCGGACGCTTGGACAAGGCATAACTCGCTCGCAGAGTAAGACAAGGCTTTGCATGGTTCCCTGGGTTGCGCACTCTTCTTCGGGAACCCAACGGATCTGATATGTTGCCTGAAGATGCTTCCAACAAGGCGAGCCGACAGACATGCTGACGAAGCGGCGAGCAGACGACCCGGCACAGACGGAGCGTCTCTGGATGGGGTATCACCCGCGTGCGATGGCTCCAACGCTGGTCTGCGTTGGGGTCGCGTCGCTGCTCGTCTGGACGGGAAAATGGTATCTGCAAGAACTCTCCGAACTGGCCGAACGCATTGGCGGGCTGG
>JAKEEV010000214.1 GCA_022616395.1 Planctomycetia bacterium
AGCGCCGCGGGCGGTCATTTGGTGAACGAGGATAGTTTTCTCGTTCAGCAAGCGCCTGACAATCCCGATGCGTGGATTGTTGCTATCGCGGACGGTCAGGGCGGTCAGGCCGGCGGTGCGGCCGCGTCGAAGCTGGCGTGTCTGAGTGTTCAGGCGTTCGCTCGGAGCGAGTCCTTGGTGGAAAGGCTCTCGCAGTGCGATGCCGCGGTCGCAGCAGCGCCCGGAGCTGGTTTCACAACGCTCGCGGCCATTGAAGTAATTGGGAACACGATTACAGGCGCATCGTGCGGAGACAGCGCGGTTATCGTGATCAGCAAGGATAGCGCTCCGCGAGTGCTCACCTCCCATCAGTTCAAGAACCCGCCGGTTGGCTCTGGTGAAGCGATCTTCATTCCGTTTGAAATGGAACTGGTTCGGCCGTGGAAGGTGTTGGCAATCACGGATGGCGTGTGGAAGTTCGCGGGCTGGGAGAAGGTGTGGGATCTTGCCTCGCGGTTGTCGGGCGAAGAATTGCTGACGGAACTTCAGTCCGCGGCTCGGTTGAAAACGTCGGGAGAGTTCCCGGACGACTTCACCGTGGTGTTGCTGGAGAGCGAAGACTAGCCATGCACCGGATTACGCAGTGTCTGTCGATCGGGCCGTTCGCATCTCCTGAGCGCGGGGTGAATCTGCTCGCGGCTGGAGTGACTCACGTGCTCAACGTCTCCGATGCCCCAAGCGCCCTCTCGGCCGGCGCGGAATCGTTCGCGGAGATTGCGTGGGTGCCGATGTCCGACAGCAAGCGGCTTTCGCGTTCAACCACGGCGCTTGCTCTCGACACGCTTCATAGATTGGTGTCGGTACCGAACTCGCACGTCTACGTTCATTGCATCGCGGGGATGGTTCGCTCGCCGACAATCCTCTGGCTGTATCTCATCGCGTGCGGCGTTTCTCCGAAGGAAGCTAGAACCTGGATCGAAAAGCGTTCCCCGATGGCCAACGCCGGATCAAGTCGCATGGTTGACCGCGAACATGTTCTGCTCGCTCAAATGCACGGACTGATGCACTACTTCCCGCACCCTCGCGGAGAAGTGATTGTGCCTTTCCTCGATAGCACCCCAACCGAATGAACACCCCTCTTGCCTTCCTCAACGGTCGATTACTTCCTTTCTCCG
>JAKEEV010001303.1 GCA_022616395.1 Planctomycetia bacterium
GGAAGAAGTGTTCACTCCGCTCAAGCGGCCATCGAGGAACGTGAGATCTTCCACGCGAGTCAGAAAGCGCACCTCGCCGCCGAAGTCTTCGATCCTCTGGCGGATTGCCTTCACCACGGCCGGCAAGCGATTGCTTCCCAGGTGCGGGCGGTGGTAATAGAGAATGCTCGGCTTGCCCGGCTGCTGACCCTTGCACTCCGCGAAGAGTTCCAGCACGCGGATCATGTCTGGACCAGTTCCGCGACAGGTTAACTTGCCGTCGGAGAACGTGCCCGCTCCCCCTTCGCCGAAGAGGTAGTTGCTTTCGGGATGAAACGGGCCGCCGTCGTCAAATGCTTTCACATCTCGAATGCGGTCGCTGACGCGCGTTCCGCGTTCGAGCACAATCGGCCGGTAACCGAGCTGAGCGAGGAAGTATGCGCATACCAGTCCGCCCGGACCAGAGCCGACCACGATTGGCCGATGGGGAAGCGGAAGAGCGCCCGGTTCGGGCATCGAAAAGGGTGGTTCGTCGATCACTTCGACCTGAACGCCACCTGATGACGCTTGCGGCGAAGCACCCTGAAGATCAACTTCAAAGTTGTAGACGAACCGCAACTGTCGCTTGTCGCGCAGGTCGAGCGCCTTGCGCACGATTCGCCAGCGCCCGATCTCGGATGTGTTCACACCGAGAACGCGAGCCAGATGCGCGGGGAGAGTTGCTTCCGGTTCTTCAACGGGAAGGCGCAGATTGGATACGCGAAGAGACATGAAGGGATTTTAGGCGAACCCCGCCCGCAAGGGCGGCGGGTGGGTCTTGCTGCGCCACCCGCCGCCCTTGCGGGCGGGGTTCGCCAAGACATCACGCGAGCTTACTGTTGACGTGGACGAAGGTGTGGATGTGAGGCAGTGCTCGGAAGCTCCAGACGAAGCCGGGGCCTTCCAGCCGCCAGTAGGTCCACGGTTCCTTCTCGTTGCGCTTGCCTTCCTGGTAGAAGGCCATCGCGACCTTTTTCATCCCGCCGGTTGCCTTGATTAACTCCATCACCTCATCGCCGTCCTCCTTGCGGTACGGCGAGACCAACTCCTTCATCAACTTCTCGGTGAGTTCCTTCTGAGCCTTCGTCATGTCGGCGAAGAGAAGGCCGGGCACCTTGGCATCCTTCTTGGGCACCTTGATTCCGCCGTGTTCATCCATCCACTTACCCGGCTTCACCGCGATCTCGCGTTGCTCCTTATCGAATGTGGTGATCAGTTCCGTCGCGGCCTTCGTCTGCTTGTTGAAGACGTTGGTGGTCGCGTAGCCGCTGGGGCTGTGGCCGTAGTAGAGCGGGCCGCCGAACGCGGTCGCTTCCTCGGAGTTCCCGTCGCAGCGCACGGTCAGATGGTGGCCGGTGAACACCAGCGAGAACTTCTTTCCTTCGACCGCTTCGCCGTAGATGATCGCGCTGATGCTCTCGAAGTCGCCGCTGTTGTCGAACCGGTTGTTGCGGCTGAGTTGCTTGTAGCCTTCGTCGCCGTTGGCAATTGAGCGGAAGATCTTGTCGAGCAACTCGACTTGCTTCTTCGTGTACTCGACGCCGATGAGCAGTTTGTTGACCGCGGCGTTGCCGGTCGCCAAGCGGGACGTCACCCTGTCGGTCGCGGTCGGCTTGTGGTCCCAGGGGCGGGTGAGTTTCTTCTTCTGGTCGTCGTCCATTGTCTTGAACAACTCGAAGATCATCGCTTCGGCCTGCGCTTGCTTTTCGGCACGAGCGGCGCGGGCCTTCTGAAGCGGAGTTAACCCAACAGCGGCAACGGCCGCGGAGGCGCTGACGACGCGGATGAAGTCGCGGCGACCCAGTTCGGGTCCAGATTCGCATTCGGGGCAGGACGGGTTCTTGTCGGCGGGCAGCATGGGACGCGCTCCGGCGAGGAAAGGGAAACGGGGCGAGAGAGATTCACCGCAGCCATTACACACTATCGAAAGGCCGTTGTCACGCGCGAAGAAGATGAGAGTTCGCCGATACCAGTCGCGGCTGAAATGCAGCCGGCGCGAGCCGGTTCCTCACTTCTTCAGCTTGTCCAGATCGAGCGTGAAGCCATCGGCGGGCGTGATGAGTTTCTTCATTTCCTTCTCGTCGGGGTTCTTCTTGAGTAACGCGACCGATCCATCACAGAGGACAACGTGGAAATCGCCGTCGAACATCCCGCCGAGTTTCGGGAGTGCTTTCTTTTCGTCGAAGGGCACGTCCGCGGGCTTGGTCCAGATCACCGGCTCGCCCGCTTCGACCACAAGGGCCGTGTTTGATGTACCGTCGGGGATGCTGGCCGGATATTTGGGGTTCTGTTTTGGTCCAAACAGGGCCTTCTCGCCCGTGAAGACCTGGTAGAACGTTTCGCCGGCCTTGGCCTTCACGCGAATCGGCGCGTAGATCGTGGGTAGCTTCGCGATGAGCTTCTTGTTGTGTTCGCTGTCCCAGGGTTCATCCAGTTTGAACTCCTTGTAAAGATCCTGCTGTTCGATGTACGGCAGAATCTCCACGCGCCAGCTCAGGAGCGGCTTCCCATCCTTGTCGGTGATGTCCGTCGGCATTCGACCAGCAAACGTGTCGGAGTAGGAGATAATCCCCAGGCCGATTTGTTTCAGGTTGTTCACCGAGGTCTTGAGTTCCTTCGCTGTGGGCGGCGCAAGAGGATCCGCCTTGGGAACCGGAGCCGCGATCACACCCGCAAGCCCGCCGAGCAACACCGCACACGTTAGCCTCGCGCGCATCGTCTGTCCCTCCGAAAAAGCGTTGAGTCAGTCCCGGCTCTTGAAGAAGACGGCTCCGAGCGGAGAAGATTCACGGTTGTGGGGAGTGCTGTTCGTCAACAAGTTTCTGGTTCGCTTCCTCGTGATTGGGGGACGAGTTCGTGTCAGGTCCAACTTCGTGCGGCTCGTTCGATGTTTCCGCCGGCGAGGGCGGACTCGTCTGAAGCAGAGTTTCAGTGTTCTCCGAAGCATCCGCTTCAACGGGTCGCCGCAGAACGATTGTCCCATTCTCCAATCCTTCAGCCAGTTCCCTCGCGACCGACTCGAATGAACGAGGAAGTCGCAACCAACGCCAGAGACGATCAAAGAACCCCATCGGATTTCCTCCTACTCGCTCGCCCCAAGAACACTTCGTTGATGATGCCAGCCGCCTCGTCCGCAGTCTTCGCCAAGCTCAAAGGGATTTCGAGGAGCCGGATTCGGATGTTCGTCCGCCAAACCTTAATCGCGGCCCATAGTGTTGGACCGAAGAGGGCAGCAGTCCCTACCCCTGGTCCTGCAATCCCCCAATCGCCACGAATCGCGCCCAGAATAATCAACCCCACTCCGACGACCGCGAACACAATCGTGAAAGTGAGACAAAGCCACTCCCAAGCTCGGGTCTCCCGGATCGCCGCATCAATCACTTCTCGTGCAGTGCGTAATTCTTCGGACGGAATGGGCGAAGGCGTTTTCTCGACCACGGGTTCGTCTCCTCATGGATTGTACCACGACCGCGAAGCCGAAAGCGATTCACTCACACTCTCCCCTTGAAGAAGACCGCGCCGAGCGGTGGTAGATTCAAGAGCACGGAGTATTTCTGGTTGTGCATCGGGATGAACTCCGCGTACACGCCACCCGCGTTGCCGACGTTGCTTCCTCCGTAAGCGCTCGCGTCGGTGTTGAGCACTTCCGTCCACGCCCCAGCTCCAGGGACACCCACGCGATAGCCCAGTCGCGGAACCGGAGTGAAGTTCAGCACCACCAGGATGACATCTTCCCCGCTCTTGCCCTTGCGAACGTAGCTCATCACGCTGTTGGCCGCGTCCGTGCAGTCAACCCATTCGAAACCGCCGGGCTGGTTATCGAGTTCGTGGAGAGCCGGTTCGTTTTGATAAAGCTTGTTCAGATCGCGAACGAGTTGCTGCACGCCTTTGTGAGGCGGCCACTTCAAGAGGTGCCAGTCGATGCTCTGATCGTGTCTCCATTCCTGACGCTGAGCGATCTCGCCTCCCATGAAGAGCAACTTCTTGCCCGTCATGCTCCACTGGTAAGCGAAGAGCAGCCGCAGCCCCGCGAACTTCTGCCACTCGTCTCCGGCCATCTTGTCCCAGAGTGGTCCCTTGCCGTGGACGACTTCATCGTGTGAGAGCGGCAACACGAAGCTCTCGTTGTAAGCGTAGAGCATGCGGAACGTGAGGTCGTTCTGGTGGAACTTGCGGTGGATCGGGTCTTTCATGCAATACTTCAGCGTGTCGTGCATCCAGCCCATGTCCCACTTGTAGCCGAACCCAAGCCCGCCGACATACGTTGGCCGAGAGACCATGCTCCACGCGGTGCTTTCCTCCGCGAACGTCTGTACGTCCGGGAAGTGGCGATACACTTCCTCGTTGAAGCGCCGAAGGAATCCGATTGCGTCGATGTTCTCCTTGCCGCCGTACTGGTTGGGAATCCACTCGCCTTGCTTCCGCGAGTAATCGAGGTAGAGCATGGACGCGACCGCATCCACGCGCAGCCCGTCGATGTGATACTTCTCCAGCCAGAACATCGCGCTCGAAAGCAGGAAGCTTCTCACTTCGTGGCGGCTGTAGTTGAAGACGTAGCTTCCCCAGTCGGGGTGGAACCCCTGGCGGGTGTCCGCGTGTTCAAAGAGATGCGTGCCGTCGAAGTTTGCCAGCGAGAAGGCATCGGTGGCGAAGTGGCTCGGCACCCAGTCGAGAATCACGCCCACGCCAGCTTGATGAAGCGTGTCGATGAGGAACATCAGGTCTTGTGGAGTTCCGTATCGGCTGGTCGCGGCGAAATAGCCAGTGACCTGATATCCCCACGACGCGAAGAACGGATGTTCCGTGATCGGCAGAAACTCGACGTGCGTGAATCCCATCTCCTTGCAGTAAGTTGCGAGCTTCGGGGCCATGTCGCGATAGTTCAGCGAGTGGTACGGCGGGTCGGCTTCGCGCATCCACGAGCCGACATGCACTTCGTAAATACTGATGGGCTTGTCGTGCGTGATCTTCGATTTCCGATGGCCCATCCAGTCGCGATCATTCCACGAATACGCCAAGTCCCACGTCACCGCGGCGGACTTCGGCGGAATCTCGCAGGTGAAAGCGAATGGATCAGTCTTCTCTGCGGTGAAACCGCCCGGTGCCGCGATGTGATACTTGTAACACAGCCCTGACTTGGCCCCCGCGATGAACCCGCCCCAGACACCCGATGAACCAAGCGGCTGAAGCGGATTCTTTCCGCGATCCCAGCTATTGAAGTCGCCCACCACACTCACATAGTCCGCGTTCGGAGCCCACACGGCGAAGTGGTAGCCTTCGACGCCGTTGACGGTTGCGGGGTGAGAGCCGAGCTTGTCGTAGAGCCGGAGGTGGCTCCCTTCATTGAACAGATACAAGTCTTGCGGGCCGAACCAGCCGTGTTCGGTGAACTGCGACGCGCCCGGCGCGGACGCACGCGGGGGTTCGGTGCCAAATGGTCGGTAACCGGGCGACTCGCCGATGTGACTCATTGGTGGTTCTGTAATTTGGAATGGTGGAGTTGGGAGAGTTACAGCAGAAGTACCGAATTGACCGCCCATTCGCCAGACGCGACCCACCAGAACACGCCAGAAGACGAACGAAAAGGAAGGGTTGTGCGGGGGCTACTCTTGGTGAACCGCGACCGTGAGAGCGGGTATAAGTTTCACCCGCTCCCTGACCAGGAGTATCAAGTTGGGCCTGGGGAGAGGGGATGGTGTTTTCAGCCCACCTCAGCCAACTTCCCGCGGTTGGACGAGGTCAGAGGCCAGGACTCCACACAGAAGCGCTACCCTGCACCCCACGCCAGGTGAGCCAGGCGAGGACCGCGAAAACAGGCAAACGGGTGTAACCAAGTGTTCTGGGTCTTGACCCAGCCGGCTAACGCCTGGCGGTTCGCCTCTTGTGTGTCGAACCGCCAAGCGTTAGCCGGCTGGGTGGCGAGTTCGCCAAAGCCCCGTCGAACCGCCGGCGTTAGTCGGCTGGGTGGCGAGTTACCCAAGAAAAACTGGACGCACCCACGCAAAAAGAGGATGGCAACTGGTGTAGACAGATGTTCACTTTAGGTGTAGAGTGGAGAATGGGTTGGGAGTGATCTTTGACAACCGAACCGCCAAGCCAAGAGAAACCATAAAGGCCACCCCCTCCCCTTCGAGAACCCCAGCTTTTCAAGGAGTTGGGGGCCATAACGGCC
>JAKEEV010001304.1 GCA_022616395.1 Planctomycetia bacterium
CGCACGCCTCCCATCGACGAACTCGCGAGTACCGCGGAGAAAGCCATCCCGGAGTTCGATCACCGGCTGGTGACCGCGGTTCAACTGAACCGACCCACGGCTCGCACGCAGGGAATGTCGAAGGTACTCATCGCGGAAGTGACTCGCGAAGCTGGCGAGATGGTTTCGCGGCACAATCTGCTCAAACTGATCGACTACAGGCGGCTGGGATTCGCCAGCGCGTTACTCGCTCCGGTGCTGCTCGGATGGGCCGTGTTCGCGCTGGTCAATTCCGAACTGATGGGTGTGTTGCTCAAGCGTCAGGCACTGATGGACGTGGAGATTCCGCGCACGATCCACCTTCAGAACGCCACGCAAGATGTGTGGCCCATCGGAGAGGCTGTGGAAGTGCGGTTCAAGGTTACTGGTGAGTATTCGGACTCGATGGTCGGTCGCCTCCGGGTCGCGCCGGATGGCCAGATGGAAGACTACTACGACCTCAAGTACGAGAAGGACGCGGAGGATGGAGGCGCGTACTTCGTGGCGAAGCTTCCCGCCTCCTCGATTGACTTCAACTTCACCGCCCGGCTGGGCAACGGCCGGAGTCGTGAAGTCGCGCGTGTCCGCTTCGAGCCTCCTCCTCAATTGGCCGACGAACTTCAACCGGACAAAACGCGAATCCCGCCACTCACCGCCGAACAGGTTCTGCCAACGTATTTGGGCACGCGAAGCGGAACCGATGGCGTTCCCTACGTTCGGCGCAACGAGGGGTGGCAACGCGGAGAAATCGTCGGAGCGCTACCGATGTCCTCGATCATCGTGGACGGGCGATTCAACAAGCCCGTCGCCAAGGCCCTGCTCATTCCGCTGGAACGCGAAGGACTGCGCGAGCGAGAGTTGCCCGCGGTCATGCCCGATGAACCTGATGAGAGCCAGAAGGACCGGAAGTCCGCGACCTGGCAATTCCCGACAACGCCGAGGATGATCGGCTACCGAATCGAGTTGGTCGATGATCGCGGGTTCAAGAACCCAGCTCCGATCCGGCGTGGCATTCGCATGTTGGAGGACCGCCCGCCGGTCGTCGCATTCATGCCCGAATCGACCCGACACCCAAACCCGAATGACTTCGAAGGCGGGGAGAAAGCCAAGATCGCGTGCGAGTGGGGCGACAAGATGCCGTTGCCCGAAGGTGGCCGAATCATGGTCATCTTCAACGCCAAGTCCGAGCAAGGTATCAGCCGGGTGAACATCGTTTACCGCGTGATCGCCAAGGGCATCCCTCCAGACGCTTATCCGGAGGACTTCCAGAAGATTCAGCACCCGAAGGACGACCCCAACGAACGAGTCTTCAAGCGCCTGGAACTCAAACGGGTGACCGCGGACTTAACGAGAGTGGGTCAGTTCGTCCCCGATCTGGGCTTGTTCGAGCAATCCTGGTTTGGACTTGATGGAGTCAAACGAAACGAACGGGCGAAAGTGAATATCGAGTTCTATCCTTTCCCGTCGCCTGATCCCAAGACCGAACCGGGCGAACTGGAGGCCGGCGGCCGATACATGTTCGAGATCGACGCGCTGCTGAAGAAACTCCCCGACGGCACCACAACGAGACTTGAGGTTGGAGACGCGATTGAATTGTTCGTGGAGGCAATCGACAAGAACCCGACACGCGAGTTGCCAGGTTATACACGGGAGGCCCGCCGAAAGATCGTCGTCAACTCCGACGACTACCGAGCGGCTCTCAGGATGCGGGACGAGCAGAACCAGAGGCTCCAACGGAAAGTTCAAGATCTGCTCGCCGACCAGAAACGAGTCTTCCTCGACCCGCCCAAGATCTTCGGCGAAGTGGTCTCCACTGGAGCCGACGCCATCATCACTCGCTTGCGCATTCTTGAGGAACTGAAGAAGGAGAAGAAGTAACCTCGCTGTGTTGGGGTCCCGCCTTTAGGCGGTCTTGCTTGAAGAGCGAGCTAAAGCCGAGGCTCCAACCCAGGCCGCGAGACAACTTTCGCTCGCTGCAAATATGAGAATTTAGGAGTAACTCGCGCGCAACAGCGCAACAACACAAGTAGTTTCCGATTGCAAACGCTGAGTTCTGCCCGGATACTGAAATCATTCTCACCGGGGCGCCACTCTCCGCGCTCCACGCCTCAAGGAGACCCGCCGATGTCCGCTGGTCGTCGTAGTTGGTTTGTCGCTGCTCTGATCCTGGCCGGAACCATCGTTCCGCTTGCCAATTCCAAGGATCTCAATCCGGGCAAGCAACTGGAGGAGCAGAAGAAGATCAAGGCTCGCGTCGAAGATGCCGCTCGTCGAGCGTCTTCCACGCTCGATGCCATGATGTTCCAGAAGCTCACTCCCAAAGCCGAGCAGCAGATGCTCCGCGAAGTGGCCGACGGGTTGCGCGGACTGAGCGAAGGCGAAATCAAGCAGGTGCTCGACCACCTCGAAAAGGCCGTCAGCGCGCCAGATCCAAAAACCGCCACCGACGAGCAGAAGGCTGCTTTTGCCAAGCACCTCGATGTGATGAGGCAACTGAGGGTCATGCTCGGCCAACTCAACGTCATCCGCACGCTGGATGAAGCGGCCGAACAACTGGAGATCGCGGCCGAGAAGCAACTCAAGCTCGTCCTCGCCGGCCACACGCAAACCATTCGACCCGTGCGGGGGCGTCCCGTCGTTGATGATCGCGAGCAACTCGCCAACGATCAAGCCGACCTGCGGCTGGAAGTGCTTGCCGTCTTCAAGGGCATCAAGGCGCTGGTGGATGACAACTTGCTGACGCCCGAACAACTCGCTCGCGTCCAGAGGGCCGAGGTTCTCGTCCGTGGGGTGAAACTGACGACCGACATGACGAACACGACCATCACGGTGCGCAGCGGGGACTTCACCGGAGCCAGCGAACGCCAACGCCGACACGCGAAGGAACTCAAGGATCTGGCGAAGGCTCTTCGCACGCCGCTCGACCGGCTCGAAACGCTCAAGGTCGCTCAGGCGCAAGTGACCAAGGCCATTGACGCCCAGACCAAGTTGAACAACGACACGACGGAGAAGCCCGACCCGGCCGAGGAACTGAAACTCCGTCGCCAGAACCTCGACCCGAAGGCTGTCCGCGCCAACGAACTGGCCAACCAGCAAACAAAGGCCGCGTTCCTCACCAGCGACGCCCGCAAGACGCTCCACCAGGTTGCTCCCGAGGTCGCTGACCTCCTCAAGCCGGCGGAAACGAATCAATGGAAGTCCGAGGACGAACTCCGAGACAAGGATCTCCCCGGCGCGATGAACCCGCAGGAGAAGGCGCTTGAGCAACTCAAAAACGCCAAGGACGAACTCGACCGACTGATCGCGGCCGCCGAACTGGCCAAGTCCGACCCGCTGGCCGCCACCAAGCAGGCCATCGAGCAACTCGACCAGATCATCAAGGAGCAGAAGGACGCCAACGCCAAGACCGAGAAGGCAGTCACGGACCCCAACAGCATCCCGAAGGCAACCACCGCGCAGAAGGATGTGACCAAGAAGACCGAAGACCTGCGCAACACTCCGCTTCCTCCAAACACGGAAGCCAAGAAGGCGCTCGATAAGGCTTTTGAATCGCAGAAGCAGGCGGGCAACCAACTCGACAACAAGAACCCGACAGACGCCCAGCCGAAGCAGCAGGACGCGCTGACCGAGCTTCTCAAAGCCAAAGAGGAACTTGAGAAGCAGGCCAAGGCCATCGAGGAACGGCGCGAACAGATCGCGCAGCTCGAAGAGTTGAAGAAGAAGCTGGACGAACTCGTCAAGAACGAGAAGGAAATCGCCAACGACGCGAACAAGGCCGCCAATGACCCGAAGAAACCCGACACCGGCGACCTCGCGAAGAAGCAAGACGACCTCACTGAACCGACCAAGGATGTCGGGAAGCAACTGGAGAATCTCGTCCCCGAAGCGGCCAAGAAGGTGGGCGAGGCGGGCATGAAGCAGAATGACGCCAAGAACGACCTCGGCATGAATATGCCGATGGCCGGAGGAGAGAAGGCGAAGGAAGCCGCCGACAAGCTCGCCGATGCCGCGAAGGACGTGCAGAAGCAACTCGACATGAAGAAGGGTCAGGAAGCCGCCGATCAAGCGGCTCTGCAACCCAACAAGGTCGATCCACAGCAAGCCGCGGCTCAACTGGCGAAGGCCATCGAACAGGCAAACATGGCCGCCGAGAAAGCCAAGGAGGCCGCGAAGACCCTCGACCCAATGGGGATGAATGAGGGCATGAAGGATCTCGTGGAACTTCAAAAGGAGATCGCCAAACAAGCCGCGGATCAGAAGATCCCCGAAGCGGCCAAGGCCGCCGACATGGCAACCGAAGCGCTCAAGAAAGGCGACTTCCCCAACGCCATCGAGAACCAACAGAAGGCTCTTGATGAACTCAAGAAGGCCGCGATGGCTCAGCCCAACGGCATGATGAACGACAAGGGAATGCA
>JAKEEV010001305.1 GCA_022616395.1 Planctomycetia bacterium
CAAAGCCCAGGGTCGCGAATGAAATGAGCGCACCCTGGGTTACCAACAACATTCCTGGCGCGTTATTGGTAACCCAGGGTGGCGCACGAGAATGCGTGCTGACCCTGGGCTTTGGTCTGAAACCCCTTCGGGGTAAATACCAAAACCGTGCCCTTGCCTGTGCCTCTGCCCGGTCTTCTGTTTTCTGCTCTGTCTTCTGACTTCTGTTCTCTGTCCTCTGATCTCTGATCTCTAACTCTCGGAGTTTACATGTTCCGCAAACTCATTGTGGCGGCGGTTGCCGCCGTGTTGCTCGCGACTCCCGCCGAGGCCAAGCGGGCCATTCGCATCTTCACGCCGCTTGAGAAAGTGGCTCAGGCCGAGGTCGTGATTACCGGCAAGGTGTCGGCCCTCGAGAAAGACACCGTGATGGCTCCACAGTTCCCCGGCGGGGAGAAAGTGGCTCACAAAATCGCGGTCATCAAGATCGAGAAGGGGCTGTATGGCGCTGAGAACGTGACTCACATCAAGGTTGGGTTCGTTCCTCCTCCTCCGCCGGCCAATCCGCCCGCGCCGCCCGTTCGCCCGATTCCTGGGCGCGGATTCGCGGTGATTAATCTCACCGAAGGACAGGAAGGACTGTACTTCCTCAGCAAACACCACACCGGCGAGTTCTACACGATTCACCCAATGCTCGCTCCGCTTGACCCGAAGGCCGATGGCTACAAGGCGCAAGCCGAACTGGTCACGAAGGCCACAACCGTACTCGCCGACCCAATGAAGGCGCTCAAGGCCGCGAAGGCCGACGACCGGTTCTTCGCCGCGATGGTGCTGGTCGCCAAGTATCGCTCCGGTTCGCTGACCGGCGTCGAGATGGAAACCGTCAAGTTGGCCGCCGACGAGAGCAAGCTCATCCTCAAAGCGCTCGCGGAAGGGAACTGGAAGCCCGATCCGATGAATCCCAACGCACCCAATCCGTTCATGGCGTTCGGCCAACTCGGCTTGACCGCCAAGGATGGGTTCAAGGCACCGCAAGTGAAGCCCGGCGAAGATTACCTCACCAAGATGAAGGAAGCTTACACCACCTGGCTCGCCGGCCCCGGCAAAGACTACCAAATCAACAAGCTGGTACCGAAGAAGAAGAAGTGATC
>JAKEEV010001306.1 GCA_022616395.1 Planctomycetia bacterium
ACTTCATTCGCACGAGTTCGACGAGCGCCAGCGCAGAGCGGGTCATGGCTTGTCCTTCTTCTTGGGTCGCGGATCGGGCAGCGCCTGTTCGGTCTTCAGCCCCTCGTCCCCTTGGTCCTTCATCCAGGCGTCGAGATCGGCCCGGAGTGCCTTCAGCCGCTCCGCGTGCTTGGGGTCGGCGGCCAGGTTCTTCAACTCCCACGGGTCGGTCTTCAGGTCGTACAACTCTTCGGCCGGGCGCGTGTGGTATCGGCGGATGACGGCCGCTGCGGCCGGGTCGGTCTTCGCCTTCTCAACCCACGAATCCCAGTACGCTCGCCCGTCGCCGGCCGCGGCCTTGTCGATGTGTGTGTGATGCTTCGCATCGGGGTCGAGGTTGCGGATGTACTTCCAGTCGCGTGTCCGCACGGCGCGCAGCGGGTAGCGGTTCATGACCCGTCGCCGCTGTGTGTGACGAACACCTTGTCGCGGTGTTCCTCCTTTTCTCCACGAAGCACGGGGAGAACCGACCGACCGCTGAGCTTGTCAGGAGCTTTTCCGCCAGCCGCTTCCAGGCATGTCGGCAAGAGGTCGATCCAGCTCACCATCGCGCTGGATGTTGTGCCGGGTTTGATGCGTCCCGGCCACGCGGCGATGAGCGGAGTGCGAATACCGGCGTCGTAGCCGTTCCACTTGCCGAACGGCAACTGTGCGCCGTGATCGGCGGTGAACAGGAACAAGATGTCCTTACCGAGATGCTTCTTCGCGGCATCGTACACCAGCCCGAGGTCGCGATCGGCGTTCGCCACTGCTGCCAGATACCGCGCCCGCGCCTGACGGGTTTCCTTCGTGTCAACGAAGGTCGGCGGCGGAGTCAGTTTCTCTGGGTCGAGCGGCGATTCCTTCGGCCACGGGACGTGCGGCCAGTTCGTGCCGACGAAGAGGCACAGGGGTTTGCCCGGCTTGCGCCCTTCGAGCCACTTGACGGCGGCCTCGATGCAGTCGTCCTGGTGGTAGTTGAAGTGGCTGACGTGGTCGAAGCCGTAGTCCTTCACCTGGGCGTAGTGGGCGACCTTTCCAATTGCGACGACCTCGTATCCGAGTTGCTGGAAGTACGCTGGCCACGTTTTGATTTCGGCACGCGGCCGGCTGTGGTTGAGCATCGCTCCATTGCGCATCGGGTCAAGCCCGGTGAGCAGCGCCGCCCGACTCGGCGCGCAACTCGGCGAGGAGACGAAGGCGTGGGTAACCGTCATCCCGTCGGCCGCAAGCCGGGCCATGTTCGGCGTGCGGACTTCCTTCCCGCCATACGGCGAGCAGTCGGTCCAACCGAGGTCGTCGGCGAGGAACAGGACGACGTGCGGCGCGTCCGCGGCGTGTGAGGCCGGAAGTGTCAGACCGAGAACCACGAGGGCGGAAACGGATCGAATCATGACGCGAACTCCGGGAACGCAGGATCACTTCTTCTTCGCGGGCGGCTCAACAGCGGCGGGCTTGAACGTCTCCAGGTCGGGCAACTTCACACGCACACCATCCTTCGGAACATCTTGCTTGGCCGTCCAGACAATCGCGTTGAGAATCAGTGTTCGCAGGTCGTCGAGCTTCCAGTTTTTGTAGAAGTGAGGCATCACGATACCGACTCCGCGCCCGCCGTCCGCGCGCTCCGCGGCCCAGACCACGGTTTCCTTGTTCGGCTTTTCGGGCGGAAGCATCGTGGTTGCCAGAGGGGTCATGTTCTTCGCCGGGCCGTCCTTGCCGAAGTAGTTGTTGATGTACGGCTCGTCGTGAAGCGTGAAACTCTTCCATCCGCGAAGCACCGGATGGTCAACCTTCGTCGGTTCAATCGTGGCTTCCTTGAACACTCTGGCGACGGACTTGTGATGCTTGCACCGCGT
The DNA here is from genome assembly GCA_022616395.1 of Planctomycetia bacterium. Taxonomy (GTDB): domain Bacteria; phylum Planctomycetota; class Planctomycetia; order Gemmatales; family Gemmataceae; genus Gemmata. Next base: position 1,875 of record JAKEEV010001306.1, read on the forward strand.
GGCGAAGTATCCGCCCATCCAGTGCAACAGAGGATGATCGCCCTCTGCCGTCACGTGCTTGGCTTCGAGTCCGGTCGCGTAGTGAACGCACACGATCCCGCCTCCGCGTTTCATTATCAGCGCGAGGTGCTTCATGATCGTGTCTCGGTTGGGCATCACTTCGGGCGGGAACATGTCTCCGATGAATACGATGGATGAAACATCCGCGAATGTCTTCTCTCCGTCCGCGGGCCATTCGGTGATGACATCAGCCTTCAGTCGGGCGGGTTTTTCGACCGCTTCCAGGCAGTGCTTCATGAGTCGCCCGCCGGCCGCGACTTCATGCGTGCCGGGCGGATGGTTGCTCGGCCCGACGACAATCAGCACGCGTGCGGGTTCGTCCGCGGCGAACGCGCTCTCGGCCGTTACCGGAACCAGTAGAGCCGCGGCCGTGCCCGCGAGCGCGGTTCGACGCGTGATGGTCGGCTGGTTGGGCGGAGCTGGGAGAGAGTTCATTGTCAGGCTCCTGTCGGTAGTGGCTTCTTGTATTGGGACCGGCGACATGAGGCAGTTGTCTGAGGGTAACCGGCTGATTGCCGACAGCATAGCCGATAATGGAGAAGTACCTGCGGACTTTCCGACGCGCTTGGAACTTGGAACCTGACAACTTGAAACCTGGAACTTGGAACTGTCGCGGCTCTGGGGTAAACTTCAATCACCATTCGTGTCGCGAGACCGCATACCGACTCTTCCTGATTCCGAATCACGCGGTTTCAGCGACCTCTCCCGCCGCACACTTCACGTGAAGCGCGCGGCTTTGTCGGAGTGAGTCATGAACCGCAGCGCGAAGAAGCAACACCACGAGCAAGCTCGCAAGAAGCACCGTCATCAACAACAGGAGCACGCACGCGAAGCGGCCAAGCGGAAGCGGTCGTCCATGCCGTTTTGGGTGATGGCGATCGGCATTTGCGGGATCGTAGCGTTCCTTCTGGCGATCACGGTCATGAAATAGGAAGCGACTCGCGAGTTGCTTTCCAAAACCTGAGCGCGTTTAGCACAGAGCGCGGATTGGTTCTCCTTCGCACACGCGGCCCGGTCGGCCGCTTGCGTCCTTCAATTCCCTGCGCAAGGATAAGCCGAGGAGATGATAGATCGTTGCGTGGATGTCTTCGGGCGAGCAGGCGTTGGCTTGCGGATACGCAGCGAGCCGATCTGAAGAACCGTGAACCACTCCACCGCGAATTCCTCCGCCCGCCAATAGCGCGCTGTAGCAACGAGGCCAGTGATCGCGTCCGCCGTCCGGGTCGGCCTTCGGCGATCTGCCGAACTCCGCCAGCCATACGACAATCGTCGATTCCAACAGCCCGCGATCTTTCAAGTCGTCGAGCAGAGCGGAAAGCGCCGAGTCGGTTTCCTTCAGGTTCTTCTCGATCTTGGGATACGTCCCCTCGTGCGTGTCCCACCGCTCGTTGGTCTTCTCGTCCGCGTCGTTGACTAACACCAACCTCACCCCGGCTTCGATGAGTCTCCGAGCCAGCAAGACGCTCTGACCGAGCCGCGTGAAGCCATAGCGTTCGCGAGTGCGCTCTGGTTCGCGCGCAAGATCGAATGCCCGGCTCGCCGCGGCCGTGCCGAGAAGATCGTAAGCCTGTTCGCGGTAACCATCCTTCACCGCAGACGCAGCGCGCTTCGGGTCAAGTTGCTTCAACAGATCCTTTCGACCAGAAAGACGCTCCGGTGAAAGTTCAGGATGCGGAGTGAGGTCGGGAACAGCAAAATCCTTGCTGCTCGGATTAGCGCTGACCACGAACGGATCGAACCGTGTACCGAGAAAGCCCGCGTGCTGACCGCCCGCAGTGACTCCCTTCTCGATCATCCAACCCGGCTCAACGACATAGCCCGGCACGGGCGCGGTCGGCGGACGCTCGCGCGCAAGCACGGAACCGAGAGCGGGCCAGTTGGTTCGTTTGGGAGGAGTAAGTTCGCTCAGTGTCGCGGGCTGATGACCGGTGAGCGTGTAGTAAGTGGCGGGGTTGTGCGCGGTGATGTTGTGAGTGAGCGCGCGGACAATCGCGAAGCGATCCGCCATTGCGGCCAGGCGCGGAAGGTGTTCGCAGATGCGTGTGCCGGGAACGCGCGTCGCGATTGGCTGGAACTCTCCGCGCACTTCTTCCGGCGCATCGGGCTTGAGGTCGAATGTGTCGAGTTGCGCGGGACCACCCCAGGGCGCGATGAAAATCACCGACTTGTGCTGTTTGAGATGAGTTGATGATTCGCGGGCCAGTAATTCCGGCAACGACAGGCCGAGCGTGCCCAGCCCACCCGCGACCAGAGCTTGCCGGCGTGTGAATGTGAGTTGCGACCTAACATCATGAGTGATCGACATCAGACTCGCCCTCGGAGTTTCGTCCGCGTTTCAAGATGATGAAGCGATCCAACGAGCCGCGACCGCGAGGGAGCGGTCTTTATGGACCGCGGCCGTCCCGGCCGCAAAAGAGCGGGCAAGATGCCCGCGGTCCAGACGAGAAGACACCGCTCCCTTGCGGTCGCGGCTCGTTTGCTCCTGACACCATCACTCAACGCGTTCACCGCCAAGCGGAGGAGTTTTACCCCGGTCGTGCGGTCGCGCCAACGCTCCGCGGCTGCGCTCGCGGGTTGTTGGCCACGACCGGGGTAAAACTCCGCCGCTTGCGCGGTGTGAACGTAGGTGACTTGCTCCGCGAGTCGCGCGATACGCACCAGCGTGTCGCCTGTTCTTCTCCAAGCGTCCTGCAGCGCAAGAGGAAGAAGTCACTCGCTCTCGTGACGCGGCTCGCGGAACGAGTCGCCTACTTTCGTGTGCGATTCGCTTACTCTCAGCGGCAGAGGCTCAAGTTCGGGAAGGCTGTGCTGAGTGTCTTGAATCCGTTGTTCGACACGCCCTTGCATCGGCGCAGGTCGAGCGTTTCGAGCT
>JAKEEV010000215.1 GCA_022616395.1 Planctomycetia bacterium
AAAAACGCCGGAAACACCCAACTGAGACGCGCTTACGCCAACGATACTGAACACCCTGAAAGCCCTGCCCCGAAGGGGTTGTAGACCAAAGCCCAGGGTCGCGAACAACGTGAGCGCACCCTGGGAAACAAAATCATGAATCCTCCGCCACCTGGCAACAGTTACGATGATGTTCCTTACGAGAGCTTTCCGTTCGTTCAGACTCACCCGGACCGACTGGCGACCGTTGCCACGCTCTTTGGACTGAAGCCAACTCCGGTGGAAAGTTGTCGCGTACTTGAACTCGGCTGCGCTGCCGGAGGGAATCTCATTCCGATGGCCGAAGCGCTTCCGCGAAGCTGGTTCGTCGGCGTTGATCTCTCCGGTCGGCAAATTGCAGACGGTGAGCGCATCGTTCGCAAAACGGGACTCGCCAACATCAGCCTTCGGCACGCCAGTATCGCGGATGTCGATGACACCTACGGCCACTTCGACTACATCCTCTGCCACGGTGTCTATTCGTGGGTCCCTCAACCAGTTCAGGAGAAGATTCTTGAAGTATGCGAGAAGAGACTAACTCCCAACGGAGTCGCGTACATCTCTTACAACACATATCCCGGCTGGCACATGCGAGGCATGATCCGAGACATGATGCGCTATCATGCATTCCGCTTCGATGCGCCCGATCAGCGAATCGGGCAGGCCCGCGCGCTGATTGACTTTCTCGCGCAATCCGCCAAGCAGGACGGCGGACCTTACAGCGTGCTGCTTCGCACCGAACTGGAGATGATGAAGCGTCAATCGGACCATTACCTCTATCACGAACAACTCGAAGACGTGAACGATCCGGTGTACTTCCACCAGTTCGTTGATCGTGCGACAGCACACAACTTGCGCTATCTGGGCGAATCTCGTGTCACCACGATGGTCACCGGTAACTTCGGAGCGGATGTGCAGAAGACGCTCGCGAAGCTCGCCAGCGATCAAATTCAAACGGAACAGTATCTCGACTTCGTTCGCAAC
>JAKEEV010001307.1 GCA_022616395.1 Planctomycetia bacterium
AACTCCAGCTGGGTCTTGACGCTGGCGTTTCCGAGAATCAGGAGAGATTCAACATTGGAGAGCAGCGCTTGATCCGTTTGTGCGGCTGCGGTGCCTATCTTTTCCAGCGCTTGAAGTCGAAGTTCTTCACCGGCCGCGAAGTTCTGGTTGGCCGCGGTGACCTTCTCAAGCGCAAGTTCCGTCTCGGCCAGGGCCAGGGACGTTTGTCTAATACGCTCTTGTTCATCGATAGTGGCTTGCGCGCCAAGCGCTCTCGCGTCGTTCTCCGCTTGGATAGCGGCAGCAACACGCAATCGGGCCTCTTCACCTTGCTTGGCCGCTTCGAGGAGTCGCTGTTGCTGGGAGAGTTCTAGCTCTCGCGCGGCTATCTGCTCGTTGATTTGCGCCGTCACGTCCTCGGGACGCTCGGCTTTGACTTGTAGCTGTTCTCCCTTGGCGATCTTGATCGCTTCGAGGATCCGCTCTTGGTCTTCGATCAGTCCACCCAGGAAGACTTCAAGAACCCCGGTGACCAACGGAAGATTCGCAATGCTGGAGTTGAGCGCGTTCTTGGTCCGCTCGATCGCGGTCTCGGTTTCCTTGAGCTTCGCGGAGAGGTTCGCGACCGATCGCGTTTCCAACGGGTTCAGGAAGGCGATTAGCTCCAGGGTTGCGGCCTTGATGCTCGTCTTGAGGTTGTCCCACTTCAAGGCGATTTGCGCGAGGAACAGACTGTTCTTGAGCCGAAGGGACTCGAGCCTCTGTTGGTTGGCGTCCAGCTGATCGTTGATGGCCTTGTAGTTCCGAAGGAGCCCCACGGACAGGACGGTGCCCAAGCGTTCCGATTCGTTGCGCAGATTCGCGAAGCCCTCGCCGCCCTCTTTGGCAAGGTTGACCAGCGAGGCCCCTTCCCGACCGAACGCAACGAACGCGAGGCGCAACTGCTCCTGGCTGTTGTGGGTCTTCCCGATGGCCGCCAGGTAGTCCTCGAAGACCGCGGTTCCATCGCGAACGAAGCCGTTGTTGTCTACGAGGGCGATGCCCAGGCGTTCGAGTTCCTTACCAAAGGTGCCCGTGCCTTGGTGGGCTTCCGCAACCTTGCGCTGGAATCGTTCAAGCCCCGAGTTCAGTGCAGATGTCTCGATGCCCGATTGCTTCGCAGCGAAGTGATACTGTTGAAGCGTTTC
>JAKEEV010001308.1 GCA_022616395.1 Planctomycetia bacterium
CATGGCTGATCTGATTCCCCCCCACGGTGGCGTTGCTGAACCGATTAACCGCACGGTCGCGATGCTCGACCCGCTTTCGAGCGACCAGATTCCGGTTTCCGACGCGGACCTCTCGACACTTTATCGCATCGCTGACGGCGGACTTTCTCCGCTGGTTGGTCCGATGGGGAAGGAAGAATACAACCGCGTGCTGGAAGAAGAGGTGATCGTTCGCAACGGCAAGAAATACGCCTGGACGATCCCGCTGGCGTTCCCGGTGGACGAAGCGAAGGCCAAGCACTTGCACATCGGCACTGCTCATCCGCTCACGAACGAACAGAACGAAGTTGTCGGTACGATCACCGTGCAAGACGTGCATCCGTGGGACAAGAAGAAGTACAACGCGAGCGTTTACGGCACCACTCGCGAGGATCACCCTGGAGCGCGGATCGCCAATAGCGACCCGCGAACGTATCTGGTTGGCGGCGAAGTTCGCGTGCTTCCCCAGAAGAAGAACCGCGAGTACGGCGACCTGATTCTCAGCTCACGCGAGACACGCGCGTTGTTCCAAAAGAAAGGATTCCAGCGTGTGGTTGCGTTCCAGACGCGAAACGCGCTCCACCGCGCTCACGAGTATGCGCTGGTGGTCGGATTGGAACGACTCACACGCGAAGGCCACTTCGCGGGGGCAGTCCTCAATCCGCTAGTGGGCGAAACCAAGAGCGATGATGTGGACGCGGCCACACGCATGAAGACTTACCGCGCGCTGATTGATGGCAAAGCACTCGGCCAGGGCGATACGGATGAGGAGTTGTGGAAGAAGGTCGGCCGACCGTTCATCGACCATGTGCTCTTGATCGCGCTGGACATCAAGATGTTCTACGCGGGTCCGAAGGAAGCGGTGATGCACGCGATCTATCGCCAGAACTTCGGCTTCACGGACATTATCATCGGCCGCAAGCATGCCGACGCTCCGTTCGACGACAAGACAGACATCTGGGACGGCCTCGCGGCTCAGAGGAAGTTCGACGAACTGAAGGGCGAGTTGCTCATCAATCCGGTGAAGGTGGGCTTCGCGGCTTACTACGCTGAACTTGGCCGTGTGGGTCTGGTGGAAGAACACGCGCCGAAGGGCTGGAAACCGGTGAACATCAGCGGCACGGAACTTCGCGAGAAACTCAAGCGTGGCGAACTCCCCGACCCCGGCATCATGCGCCCCGAAACGGCCCGCGTGCTGGCGGAGAAGTACAAAGCGATGGGGTAATCGGCTCAGGTTGGTTCGCTCTCCGTTGCCGCTTCATCGTCCGGCGGTGGCAACGAGGGAGAAGCGATGTGTTCGTTGTTCGCGACGGCTGCGGCAAGTTCCACCAGAGCATGTTCCAGCCGCCGAAAGCGCCGCAAAGCCCGAACCGGTTCCCAGTCTTTGACAGCGCGAGTTAACTCCAACTGCCGATCTGTCGGGTTGTAACCATCGGCTAAATGATCGTGGAGCCAGCCTTTCGCACCTCGCGGAGGCTCCTCGACGTTCGTCGGGACTTGAGTTCCCGGTTTCAAGCCCGGAAGTTGAGTCGCAACAGCGAGGAGCAGCGATTCGTACTCTTGCCGAAGGAACACCGTGGCGAAGGAGAATCCGACACCGGCTCCGGCATCGCGTGCGCGGGAGGCCAGCAGTCTCGCGACTTGGGTCGCGCAGAAGGGTTGGCTCTCTACCAATTCCGTGTCACCGTCCAGAATCAGGAGTGCTGCGCCCAACTTGGATCGTTTGTTCGCATTCCCCAAATGACGAGCGAGATCGCTGCTGCGCTTGCCTGTGATCTGGTGAATTCCTCCGGTCTTAATCGGCGCGTCGTCGGGGAACAACTGCCCCTGAAGCTCTGGTGGAAGTTGCGTCAGCAGTTCACCAACGAGTGACGGCATCGCCGCAACATCACCTTGCCCCTCGACCAGCAACACCAATCGTTTCATCCCGGCACCTCAGCCAATTGACCGGGAAGGCGCGCCGGGTCAACCGTGAGGAGTTCACCAGGATGCAGTAATCTCTCGCGGACGGATTCAAATTGTTCGGGTGCTAATCGATCAATTTTGGTCGCCTGTTCCTGGATGTCCACGACCCGAAGCGACTCGACGGGGAAGTAATCCAGCAATTGTGGACTATGTGTCGTCAGAATGACTTGACCTCGACCATCGTGAGGACACGTCTTGAATTCGTAAGCCAGCGACTCCAGCGCGCCAGGGTGTAATCCAGATTCGGGATGCTCGAAGAGCAGAGTTTGTTTCGATGGCGTCTGGTACAATGCGAGCAGATGGGCGAGATACCGGCGGAAGCCCTCAGACTCCTGCCGGACATCAAAGGTCAAGACTCGGCCGCTGAGTTGAATCGCAACGTCAATTCGGTCTGGAGTGGGGACATTCAGCGTGAGGTTCGCCACTGTCCGGTTCACGGTTCGCATACCTTTTGCAATCCTCTTCCAGTGCGGAGCCTTCATGAGGTCCGAGAGGATTCGATCTGCGATGAGAAGATAGTTGTCGCCGCGATCCGCGAATCCGTTGTCGGCTGGGTGACCCTTCTTGCCGTCTCCCATCAATACGTTGCCGGGGAAGTCATAACAGCCGACCCCTGATCGTAAAGCGACGTACGCGAAAGTTGATTCCTGGAGCCCCGGAATTGCGCCCAACATGATACCCGTTGGTTTCGGCTCTGGGACGACTTGGGGCGGGGTTATCCACTTTCCGGCCGAGTGGTGAAACAACGTCTTCCCACCGACCTCTAGCAACTCCTCGATCAGACTGTTTTTCGGGGCAGGTCTCGGCTTGAAGTTAAGCAGGTAGCGGAACTCCTCACCAAGTCCAGTAATTGAAAACCTGAGGTCATAGACAAGTGGATCCTGTTGGTGATCGATATGGAGTACGCGTGTTGGCCCCCCGAGTGGATCAAAGTTGATCGAGCGCCCATTCAAGCAATCCCGGAGGAACCGGATCGCGTCGACGAAGTTGCTCTTTCCGGTGCCGCTGCGGCCGATCAGGACCGTCAGCGGGTCGAGTTCAACTGTCTGGTCCACGATGCTGCGGAAGTTCTGGATGTGGATTTGCTTGATCATAGTATCCTCCGACTGGAATTGTCGCAGGCGCGAGAGCGGTTGTCACGCCATGTTGTCAGCTTCTTCCGTCGTGCAACCGACTTGACCCGGAGTATCCCCGCGGGGTAGGAAGTACCCTCTCACAGCGCTTCGCTGTGTTGAAGTCTTGGTTTTGAGTTGGAGTCCCGGCTTTAGCCGGCGCTTTAAGACCGCCTAAAGGCGGGACTCCAACGAAAAGCCGCTGCGGGTACTTCCAGAATGCGAGCCGGGCGGGCGCTGGATGCGGTTGCGGTTGGGGGGTTGGCCGTGTGGCTGCTCCTCGATCTCACCGGCCGCGCGCTGTTCGGTTCCGTGCCCTGGCCTCAGTCGGTTGTCGATTACCGCATTCTCTACGATGCAAGCCG
>JAKEEV010001309.1 GCA_022616395.1 Planctomycetia bacterium
GGGAACCGGAAGAGGATCGAGTTCCGCGATGAAGTGAGACAAACACAACTTGCACGACACAACCACTGACTCCGTTGCTCCGGTGGGAAGTGCAACCTGAAGCTTCCGACACACCGGACACAACGCGCTTCGGCTGCTGTCCTCGTAGGTCAACACCTCCGAGGCTTTGGCAATCGGAGGAGGAGTTCCATCGGTCGCGATGAACTCGGTTCCGCACTCCGAGCAGCGGAGCTTCACCCATCCGCCAACTGCTGACAGCAAGCGCGCTCGCGTCATGCACACCGGGCACGGCGCGACACGCACACCGTCCGGGCCGGGTTCAATCGGAGACAACAGATGAGACCCGTCGACCACGGTGCGAATCCGGCGTCTGCTTCGTGTGAATGTTTGCTTATCGAATTGTAACCGACGGATTGGATGTTAATAGTAGGAGTTACGCAGTTGAGGTATCCGGGCAGCGGTAATGGCTAACTCTGGTTGCTTCCGGCTGCTCAGTGGCCTGAATTCGCGGCGCTCAGGGCCCATACCGGCCAGGAATGGCCACTAACTCGGCCTTTGTAACTTCAACTGCGTAACTCCTAAATAGGTTTTGGGAGGCCCGCCGGGGCGAGCTTGATAGTAGTCATCACGCTCCGCGTGATGTGTCTTTCTCTTCGCTCGCTGCACTCGCGACATCACGCGGAGCGTGATGACTACTCTGAAGACGGAGAAAGACACATCACGCGGAGCGTGATGACTACTCTGAAGACGTGCCGCTCGGCAAGCGGCACCTACCAAAGTCAGCGCGTGAACCACAGGTAGCCGACCGCGGCGGACAGGAGCATCACCAGCACGATGAGTACCGGTGTCCAGTCGAACTTCCTGGGCAATTCGAGCGGCTTTTCGTCCTCGTCGCGGTCGGGGCGGTTGGTCCTGGCCGGCGCGTGAGGCTTGGACGCGGGCTGTGGAGTTGGCTGAGAGACCGGAGTGGCTCCGTAGTTGTACATGATCGTCTCGCCGGTCTGTCCCGTGATCTGCGGGGTCGGCGGTTGCGGACGAGGAGGTGGGGCTGGCGTCGTCTTGCTCGATGGCAACGGAGGAGGAGCAAACTTGCCGGAATTCGGAGCCGTCGGGCGATTGCGATTGTTCATCACGCCCGACGCGGGTTGAACTGGCGGAGAAGTGGGGTAGGGGGCAGTCTCCTCGTTCGGTCGCGGACCGGGGAGTTGCATCGCGGCCGGCGACACCACCAGATCGCGAAACTCCGGCACACTCTGAAGCGGGATGAACTGCCCGTTCTTCGTTCGACTCACCAACACCTCCGACGGATCGCCCAGCAAGCGTTCCCTCAGCGCCTTGCGAATCCCATCGGTGCTCCCCTTGACCGTGTGAGGAGTGTTGTTTTCGTCTCGATAGACCAGATACCACACGTCCGTCGCGTTCGCGGGCGTGGCTGTGCCCGGCCCTGGTGCCGGGGCGGCCCGGCTCTGCCCGGTCAAGTCTTCGAGGAATTCGCGGCAACTCGTCGGGCGGCGTTCGGGTTCAGCGCTCATCGCCCGGCGAATCGCCCAGTCCACCCGATCCGACAGACCGGTCTTGAGTTCCTTCGGGGCGGGGAACTCGTTGCGAATCTTCCGCATCCAGCAGTCGAGCGGGCTGGCATTGTCGAAGGGAATTACTCCGGTCACCATCGCGTAGAGGGTTGCTCCGAGAGAGTAGATGTCTCCGCGCACATCAACGCCCTTGGCGTTGCGGAATTGCTCCGGGGCCATGTAGTGAGGAGTGCCCAGCCCGCGACCGGTCTTGGTCAGGTTCAAATCGCCATCCAGTTCCTTCACAAGTCCCATGTCGGTGAGCTTGGCAATGCCTGTCGGTGTGACGAGTATGTTGTCAGGCTTCACGTCCCGGTGAATCAGCCCTTGCTTGTGGGCGCGCTGAAGCCCATCACACACCTGAGCAATGATCCGCACCGCCTCGGCTTCCGGGTAAGCTCCCAGTTGCTCGATCCTCTGACCGATGGATTGCCCGTCCACGAACTCCATCACCAGGAAGGGGTGAGGCATGATCCCACAGTATTCAATGGCCCTCACGACGTTGGGATGTTCCAGCACTCGTGCCGCGAGGAACTCACGCTCGAAGCGCTGAAGTAAGACCGGGTTTTTGGCCGTCGCCGGAGCAATGACCTTGATCGCGACAATCTCCCCCGTTGTCCGATTGCGCGCCTTGTAGACCGTGCCCATACCGCCATCGGCGATCTTCAGCACGATCTCGTAATTGCCCAACTGAGTGGGCGGAGCGCTCGTGTCCAGGGTCATAGCGGGCAGTCTCCGACAAGCCGCCAGCGGCGAGAGCCGGCGCGCGGTTGTTATTCTTATAGTGCAAATGTGGTCGCTGTGTCGAGAGTTCCGGTTGGAGCGGTCCGAACGACCGCGTAGAATCCTGAAAGGTTCGGTCCAGATCCCACATAATCGCTAGGACCGACACGGCCTTTCCGGCTTACCGATCTCCCGTCGTTTGTGCCGGTTCAGCGCTTGTCAAGGTCGCCCCCGTCCGTCAGAATCGAGTAAGCGAACCGTTGGGCTTTGTTCAATGTCCGGCGACCCCGGCAAGGATTCAACCTGTCATGAGGCCGTTCGGCATCATACTGACAATCGTAAACCTGTTAGCAGCCGGGGCCTTCGTCTATTTCGCCACCCAGGACTGGCAAGGCCGTCAGAGGATCAACGCGGCCGGCCTGCGCCACCTGTTGCTCATCCAGGGGCTTCCCCTCGACCCACCCCCCAAAGGCGAGGAGTTCGACTCCCAAGACGAAACGCCCTTCCACATTGAAATGGGCGGAGGCGTCCGAACCAAGACAATTAGCAAAAAGTTACTCGAGAAACACTTCGCGGATAACATCGCGGCTGCCCCAGGCTCGGAAAAGATCTCCTTCGCCTCGAACGTCCCCGTGACCAACCAGATCGCCGAGGTCAAACGGGTTTACGGCATCATCAAGACGGAACTGAGCAAGCCAGAACTCACAACCGACGCCAAGATTACCTTACTCGCCGGCTGGCTGCTTCTCCAGGCCCAAACTCTGGATGAACGAATCGAATACCAAACCCTGATCTCCCCGAAGGACGCGGACGACAAGGACAAGACACCCCAAAAGCGAGACGAGGACGCAAAGAAGCTCGAAGAAAAACTCTTCGCGAAGTTCGACGGCATCCTCACCCCCAAACCCTTTGACGCCTCCGCGGGGGAACCGCTCCCCGACCTGAACAAGATTCTCAACGAGTTGAAGCAACTCCAAGACGAACTCGACAAGATGATTGCCGACAAGGAGACAGCGGAGGCGATCCAGGCCAAGCGCGCTGAGATTCTCGCCAAGCAGAAGGAGCGAGACGTGGCCGCGGACAAGCACAAGGAACGAGCCGACGCTCAGAAAGTTCTTCGAGAAGCCGCCGCACCCGACGAAATGGACCGACGATTGCGGCTGGCCCACCTGTTGGTTCACCTCGATCCGGACGCGGCCTGGCAAAAGCGCGTCGTGGTGATCGTGGGGCTGCGCCGATACGTCAAAACACTCGCCACTCAGGCCGAGATGTTCCTGAAGATGGTCGCACGGCTCGAGAAACACTTCCCCATCGATCAGGCGACTTACGTCAACACCGAGAATGGTTACCGCGAACGGGCCATCCAGTACAGTCAGAGAAGCAAGGATGTCGCCGAGCAACGAGCCACTCTCAGCGACCAGAAAACCACCGCCGACGACCTGGTCGCGCGCAGACAAACTCAGATCGACGACCTCACGACTCAGTTGAACAGGATCAAGGCCGAAGTGGATACGATGCTTTTACGACAAAGCGGAATCGAAAAGCAGCTCTTTGAAATCCAGCGCGAGGTCGCGTTGACCCTGGACGAAGTGTACCGCCTGGAGGCTCTGCTCACCACAATCGAACGCCAACGCTACAGCCCCGTTCCGAAACAGTAGGGGACAGGAGACGGAGACAGGAATCAGGAATCAGGAGACAGAGGACAGGAAGAGCGGCGAGCACCGATGACCAATGACTAATGACTAAGAGACAACGATGACCGCGATCGGCAAGATACTGGCTCTTTTGAACCTGGTCGTCGGCCTGGGGCTGTTGACCTGGGCCACGAGCGTTTACGTTCAGCGGCCGGCCTGGTATCAGCAGATTCCGGAGGGTGAGGAGAAGGGGAACGCTGTCACCTTCGCCCAACTCAAACTGGAGATCGAAACTCTCACTCGCGCTGCCAACAACGCCAACGAAGCCTGGGGTCTCCATCTGGAACTCCTCAAGGACCGAGAAGCGTCCCGAGACCAGCGCAGGAAAGCTTACGCCCAGCGGCTACAGTGGGCACGAACGGGCAACCCCAACGACCTCATTGACGAGGCCGATCCGAAATCCGGCCAGGGCTTCTACGAGCCGGTCCTCATCGACGACGAGTTGGTCCGGCTTCGCGAGGAGGAGAAAAAGGCCATCGACGACGGCGATACCGCGAAGGCCACCGAGTTCCGAAAAGAGATTACCAAACTCGAACCCTTCGCCGGGTTACACGACCTGCGCCTGGAGTCGAAGGACGTGAAAGGCGTGACGAGGATCGTGCCAAAAGGTCGCCCGGTGCTGGCGATTGATGGAAAGCCGCTTCGCGGAGCCGACAACCTGCTCGCCACGCTCGACAAGGATGTCGAGGAGATCAACAAGCTCAACGCGGAGATCCTCAAGCAGCGGAAGAGATACGAAGAGTTGAGCGGTCAGTTGGCGCTTCTGGAAGATCAGTTAATCAAGATGGGCGTGATTCGCGAAAGCGTGCAGTCGGAACTCTTCTTTTTGGACTCGTTCGAGGTGAATGTGCTCGAAACACGAGACACCGTCGCCAGGCGAGAGAAACAACTCCGCGCCCGGCTCAAGGAACTGGGCGTTGTCGACCCGTGAGAATCAGAGCCGGAAGCGTCAGCGACGGTGCATTCAAGACTCCGTCGCTGACGCTTCCGGCTCCGACAAGAACCGTCGGTCGGCTTGATTCGCGGGTTTCTGAAAGACTCGCGACTCAATCGACCATCAACATTACGCGGGGGTCTCGCCAGCGATGACCTCCCTACTGCGTCCGCACGATAAACTTCAAGAGATCGCGTTCGAGGGGGGTGTGAGATGAGTTGGCTTGGCAGAATTCTGGTCTTCCTGGTTCTGATCGCCTCCCTGGCGTGGGCCTACTTCACCGTCAACGTGTACGTCACCCGCAACAACTGGAAGGCGGAGGCGGAGCGCTACAAGAAGGCGTATCAGGAAATCTCGGCCGCACGCGAGGCGGACTGGAACTTCCTCCAGAAGGAGAAAGACACGGCTCTGCGCCTTTACACCGCCGAGAAGAGTCGGGCCGACGACCTGTCCAAGAACATGGACGAACTGGCCACCACGGGCCGCAAGGACGATACCAACTTCGCCAAGTTGCTCAAGGACTACGAAAAAGCCGACGTCCAGAACCAGCAACTCACCGCCAACCTGAAAATCACCCTCGACGAACGCGATAATACCCGCACTCGCAATACCTTCCTCGAAGGCGAGCGCGTGAAACTCGTTCTGGAGAAGGAAACGGCGGTCCGCGACCGGATCAAGGCCGAGAACGAGAAGAAGCTCGCCGACGCGCTTGCCGCCGACAACGCCCGCAAGATCGAATCGCTCCTTGTCCAGATCAACGAACTGAAGGCGACTGGAGGAAGCGGGACGGCCGAGGTCTTGCGCAGCCTCGACAAGCCGCCCGCTCCGCTGCCCGATAACATTCGCGGAACCGTTCTTTACGACATGAAGGCCGGGAACCTCGTGCTCATCAGCATTGGGATCGACGCGGGGTTGGAACCCGGCTCGAAACTGGACATCTACCGCGAAAATGGAGGGGGGCAATACCTCGGTACATTGACCGTCACCACGACGCTCAAGCCGAAGGAGGCGGTCGCGGAATTCAAACCGGCGCGCGGAGTGCCCATCTCGCAGTTGCGACCCGACGAGATTCCACGCAAGGGCGACATCGTCGGCAAACTCCGCTAAACCGCCCGTCGGCGGGAAGCACGAAAGTAGGTGGTGTCTGAGTTTGGCTTTTTGTAGCCGGCCTCTGTGAGGCCGGTCCGGGGTCACAGACCCCGGCTACAACCAAACCGCGACACTACCCGAAAGTACACCGAGCACGATATTCGAAACAAGAGCGGCTTCGGGGGGCTTTATTTCAAATTTCGAGCTTCGAATTTTGAATTTTCCCGCGAAGGCGGGCTTGGGAGACTGAGATGGCGAAGACCAGAACCAGAGATCGGGACGAGGACACACGCGACCGACAGAAGCCGGTGGCTCGGGACGGTGCCTACGTCATGATGCTGTTCATCACGTTCGTCGCCATCGTGGCCGGCACGGTGCTGATGTACAAGGACTGGGACGAATACGGCAAACAGAACCCGCAGAAGGAGCCTCCGATTGTCATTGAGGATCTCGGCAAGAGGAAGTCGGAGGCTCCGCCACCGGTAACGCCCAAGCCGCCGGACCCGGAACCGCCTCCTCCGTAACCGATGCTCTGGTTATCTTACGATTACAACTCATCCATCCCCCGGCTTCTGGCCGGGGTTATTTGTTGAGAGTTTCGCACAGTTCGTATTTTTTCTTTTGGCAGAGTCGCTAATGTCCTTGCACGTCTGGGTTGCAGAGGTGGTTTAGCCAGGAAGGGGCGTGGGCGTATGCGTCGGGCATTGGCGTGGGCCGTCATGGTCGGCGTTCTCATCATCGGATCTGCCACCCCCGTGCGGGCGGCAGACGGATTCTGGGTGTCGATCGCGACGGGAGTGGCCGAATCGGCGACTCCAACGGGTTATCAGGAATGGTGGTTCGAGACACCGCACGGGCCAGCCCCGGTCGCGGTCACGCAATTCACGGGTGGCTCGGCCGAAGCGACCACCGGTGGTGGGACAGCGTTTTTCACCGGCGGCGCGGTGCCGGTGGTGCTTCACACCACAGATGGATACGGCTACTTGGCTGGTGGAGCCAAGCCAGGAGACCTGAGCGAAGCTCTCAAGCGCCAGACTGCTGGCGGTCGCGGGCTGGCAAGTGCGGCACCCGATGCCAGCGCGCTGACTCCTCCACCGGCGGACGCGAACTTGTTGAGCGTCGAGATAGGCGATCCCAACGACACGGGTGGTCGAGTGGTGACGGCGGGCTTGACCGATCCGTCAGGCGCTCCGCTTGGCAGTGGATCAGCCACGATGCCGGATGGCGGATGGTGGGTGCTCGGTCTGGGGCCGAATCCAAACGAGATCACCCCGCCACCGGACCCCGATCCGGAACCGGAACCAGAACCGAATCCAGAACCGACACCGGTTCCGGTTCCTTCACCTGGCGGCGGACCGGTGACGACACCCGAACCCGCGACGGGAGTTCTTTTGGGTCTCGGCGGGCTGATGGGGTTCGGCTGGCGCCTGGTGAAGCGTCGGAGGCAGAACGGCTAACGCCAAGTGTGACTCAAGAGCGACTCAAGATCCTCGATCTTCGACACGGGCGGCGAAAGCCGCCCGCGTTGCGTTTGAGGCGCTTTCGTAGGTGCCGCTTGCCGAGCGGCACGGCTTTCA
>JAKEEV010001310.1 GCA_022616395.1 Planctomycetia bacterium
CGCGATGCTTAAAAAGTGCTCGAAGAACTTGATCGCGATGTCTTCATACGCACGGTTGCGAGTTGCCAGTTCCAGAGCGATCCGCATGAGGTTAAGCGAATACATCGCCATCCACGCGGTGCCATCCGCCTGGTTGATGAATCCGCCAGTGGGGAGCGGGTGGCTGCGGTCGAAGACGCCGATGTTATCGAGGCCGAGGAACCCGCCCTGAAAGACGTTTCTCCCTTGCGCGTCCTTGCGGTTCACCCACCAGGTGAAGTTAATCATCAACTTGTGGAACACGCGCTCCAGGAATCCCCAGTCCGCGTCGCATTCGTCTTCGTCGTGCTGCCCGTGCTGCTCGTGGCCGCCTGTGCGGAGCTTGTGACGGAGCTTGCGGTCGATCTGGAAGACGCGCCACGTCGCCCACGCATGAACAGGCGGATTGGCATCCGAGAAGTTCCACTCGTAGGCCGGTAACTGCCCGTTGGGATGCATGTACCATTCGCGACAGAGCAACAGCAGTTGATGCTTGGCGAATTCCGGATCGAATGGCGCGAAAGCGACCGCATGGAACGCGGTATCCCAGGCGCAGAAGTACGGATACTCCCACTTGTCGGGCATTGAGAGAACATCCGCGGCCTTGAAGTGCTGCCAGTCGCTGTTGCGGGCGTACCAGCGCTCTTCCGGAGGAGTGATCGTTGCCGAATCGCCTTTGAGCCAGCGGTAAGTGTCGTACTGATAGAACTGCTTCGTCCAGATTAGCCCCGCAATCGCTTGACGCTGCACGCGGCAGGCATCCGAGTCGGGAATGTTGGCTTGCCCACCCGCGAAGAGCGCATCCGCGTCCGAGATGCGCTCGGCAAAGACTTCATCGAAGTCGGTGAACACATCCGCCACGCCATCGGAAGCATGCCGCAACCGACAGCGCACCGTGACCGATTCGCCCGGCGGAATCACGAAGGGATAGTTCGCAGCGACCTTCGTGCCGGTGCCGGCCGCGTTCACCGCGGACTTGTTGCCACTAATGATGTACTCGTGAAAGGCGTCTTTATAGAAGCCCTTGCCAGGAGAGTTGAACAGCGCCGGCTCGTTCGTCTCGTTTTCGGTGAACAAATACGCGTGCCGCATGAGTGACGACACGCCTTCCTGAGGACGTGAGTTGTTGCGGGTCGCTCCTCCGGCCCAGAAACGATACGCATCCCATTCCGGGTGGAAGAGCTTGATTCCGCCCTGTGACGAGTGCGAAATCTCTGGTCGCGGCTGGTCTGGCTTCCAGCTCCAGGTGTTGCGGAACCACAGTTGCGGAAGCAGATAGAGTTCGGCCGCGTCCGGCCCGCGGTTGTGTGCGGTCACGCGCATGAGAATGTCGCGCGGATCGGCCTTCGCGTACTCAACGAACACATCGAAGTAGCGGTCGTCGTCGAAGATGCCCGTATCAAGCAGTTCGAATTCCGCATCGTGGCGGCCGCGGCGTCTGCTCTCCTCAACGAGCCGCTCGTAAGGAAACCGACGTTGCGGGTACTTGTAGAGCATCTTCAGATACGAGTGCGTCGGCGTGGCGTCGAGGTAGTAGTACAGTTCCTTCGCGTCCTCGCCGTGGTTGCCTTCCTCATTGGCAAGCCCAAAGAGCCGTTCCTTGAGAATCGGGTCGTGTCCGTTCCAGAGTGCCAGCGCCAGGCACAGATGCTGACCGTCATCGGAGATGCCGGCGAGTCCATCTTCGCCCCAGCGATACGCTCGGCGGTGAGCGTGCCAGAACGGGAGGTACGCCCACGGATTGCCGGTGGACGAATAGTCCTCGCGAACGACGCTCCACTGACGATCGGACAGGTACGGCCCCCAGCGCCGCCACTCCGATTGGTCATTGAGTTCCAGAAGACGATCAAGTTCGGGATTCAGGTTGGGCATGATACATTCCAGGCGAACCGCAAGCGCACGGGCAGGCGAACCCGACCCGCAAGGGTCGCGGGTCCACCCACCGCCCTTGCGGGCGGGGTCGCCTCAATGTACACCATCGCCGCTCGCTTGTCCGTTGTCTCTGGCAACCAAGAACGTTACCTTTGATGGAACAGCCCGCCAAACCGCTACGGAATC
>JAKEEV010001311.1 GCA_022616395.1 Planctomycetia bacterium
CCGGCTGCGCCGTTCACGTCGAACCGCGACCGCAAGGGAGCGGGTGGGACTTCCAATTACCCACCCGCTCCCTTGCGGTCGCGGTTCGCCAAAACAAGGACACCCGCGCACCTCACGGTCGCGGTTCGCCTCTAGAACGACAGTCGGTTCCACCAGCGGCCGAACCATTCGCCCAGCCACCATTTCGGTTGCACCTTCGGGCCGTAGGTCAGTCCGAATCGTTTCATCGCGGTGTCGGTGATGCCAGAGACCACTTCGCCGGGCTGATCCGAGACGATCAACTGGTCCAGGTCGTGCGGGTCGATGGTTTTCTCCGCGACCATCAGACGCAACTGGTCGAGTAGCGGTCGCCAGTAGTCGGTGCCCATGAGAGCCACGGGGAACTGCTCGACCTTGCCCGTCTGAATCAGAGTCGCGACCTCGAACAACTCATCGAGCGTGCCGAACCCACCCGGACAGACGACGAACGCATAGCTGTACTTCACCAGCATCAATTTGCGGACGAAGAAATACTTGAAGTCGATCCAGGAATCGACGAACTGGTTTGGCTTCTGTTCCTGGGGGAGTACGATGTTGCAACCGAGCGACCGGCCGCCAACATCCTTGGCGCCGCGATTGGCCGCTTCCATGATTCCTGGTCCGCCTCCGGTCATCACGGTGAATCCGCTCTCGGCCAGGTATCGGCCGACCTCGCGGGCCATCTTGTAGTAGCGGTGATGTTCATCGAAGCGCGCTGAGCCGAAGACGGTCACGCACGGACCAACGAAGTGTAACTTGCGAAACCCGTAGACCATCTCCCAGAAGACTTTCCACGCCTGTCGGAACTCGAATTTGCGAGGCTGGGGACCCTGGAGGAACCGTTTGGCTTCCGGTGCCGCTTCGCCTGCACGACGTTCCCATTCGCCGGACAGCTTCGCTGGGTCCGGCTCGATTGCTTGATCGGCCATCGTTGTACCTGCTTCGCGGGTCGCATCGGTTGCGTCCGCGTTTGGACTCTTACCTCGATCCGCCATCCATTATTCGCGTGAGATGCCCGCAGCGCGTAGCAATTTGTCGGTTGACTGATACGCTTCGGTTACCCACTCGACGATCTTGTCCGGTTCGGGGGAGTATTCCAGTTCGATACTGATCGCTCCGTCAATCCCCAGAGCCGCGATCTCCTTTAAGTATGGCACGAAATTCACCACTCCGCGACCCGGCGGCAAATCGCCGTGAACTTTCCCATCGCAATCACTGATGTGAACATGAATCGCTTTCCCCTTCAGCGCTCGCAGTTCCTCCGGCTTGGTGCCCGCAAGTTGCAGATGCGAAACGTCGATGTTGGCGCGCACCGCCAGGTGATTCACTTCGTCGATGAACTTCACCATGTTCGGTACGTTGTTGAGCAGAGAGAGCTTGAACGGCTCCAGTTCCAGAGCGATCTGAAGTCCCAGTTCCGCCGCGTAATCGCCCAGAGTTCTCAGATGCTCAACACCAATCTTCCACTGCTCGTTGGGAGGAATCACTTGCCGCTCCCAGATGTATTCGCCCAGGACCAGAAGAAGATTTTTCGCGTTCAGTTCGTAACAGAAGTCAAGGTACGCTTGAGCGCGTTCGAGGTGGAAGCGTTGCACGCTGGGGTTGAAGTCGATTAACCCGACCGCAACGCACGCGACACTCACGACCGGCAGTTTCGCCTTCTCGCATTCGAGGCGGATGAGCTTTCGCTCTTGCGCGTCGAGGTCGAGCGGGTCGGCGAAGATGTCGATGGTGTCAAAGCCGATGGCTTTGGTCTGCTGAATGCCGTAGGCCGTGCCCTTGCCGGCCTGAACCCACGCCGAATTGATGAGTCCGAGTTTCATGGCTTCTCCCTGGTTGTTGGTCATTCTGGAGTCATTCGTCACTGGTCATTGGTAATCGACGTGAACTCCTCTTGCAACTCCCTCATCCCATCCTCCACGAATGACCAATGACGAATGACCAATGACGAATGACCAATGACGCGGTACGTTGACACGGTTAGCCGGCACCGGACATAGCCGCCTCTGGATTGGTGTGATGTTTGAAAAGTACAGCGAATACGTCGGTGTGTTTGTCGCGCTCATCGCGTCAGCGACCGTCGTTCCGATTCCCGAAGAGATCCCGGTTATCACCGCGGGCATTCTCGTCGGGCACTCGGACACCGAGTTTGCCAATGACCGCGACAACCCGAAGCGCCTGCGATGGTACCTCATGCTTCCGGTCGTGATGGCCGGTGTCGTGGTCGGTGATGGCGTGCTTTACGCAATCGGGCGGCTGTGGGGTCGGCGATTGCTCGACTGGGGCTGGGTGAAGCGGAATATCGTGACTCCAGAGAAGCGCGAACAGATCGAAAAGAACTTCCACGACCGCGGAATCATGATTCTGCTCGGCGCTCGCCTTCTGCCGGGTATTCGCGGACCAATCTTCGTGATGGCCGGAGTGCTTCGCGTGCCGCTTGGTCGATTCCTGCTCGCGGATGCCATCTATGCTATTCCGCTGGTCAATATTCTGTTCTGGCTGTCCTACTTCCTCACCGATCAGGTGCTGGTCATCTTCCACAAGATCGATGAACACCGGCCGCTCGTCGTCGTGGCGATTCTCTCCGGCATCGCAGGCGCTCTGATTCAGAAGTACATCCTCAGTCGGCACGTTTCGACCGGCGATCCGCCACACGTTCCCGACATCATCGCCAAGCCCGCGGTCGCCGCCGCGCATGCGGTCGAGAAGGCAGTCGAGAAGGCGGTCGAGAAAGTCACCGGCCGGCACCACACGCACGAGACAGGGGACGGGAGACAGGAGTCAGGAGTCAGGAGTCAGGAATCAGGAGTCAGGGGACAGGGAACAGGGGACAGGGGACAGGAGACAGGAGAAAGAAAACAGGAATCAGGAGACGGCAAACAGGAGACAGCAGAAGGCAAACAGGAGACAGCAGAAGGCAAACAGGAAGCAGAACCGGGCAAGACGGGAAACTGAACCGCTTCGACGTGCTTGAAACGCTCTGCTTCTTTGTTGGAGTCCCGCCTTTAGGCGGTCTTGTTGCTTGAAGACCGCCTACTGACCGGCAGGTACGCAATGTTATGC
>JAKEEV010001312.1 GCA_022616395.1 Planctomycetia bacterium
CCACTGCCAACCGAAATCACATAGCGAGCGCTGGGAATCAGCGTTGGCAGTTCCACTTCGCCAGCCGCGTTCGTCTTTGGGCGCGTCAGGTAGTTCACCGCGTCGAACCACTCCACCGACTGGGCATCCGCGACCGGTTCCTCTGAAGATCGGCGGTCACGCTCCACGAGCAGCGACACCGAAACTTCCACTCCCGCTTGTGGCTCTCCCTGCTGATCGACAACACGCAAGCGGATACTTCCACACGGCGCGAGTTTGGCGACTGGAGCCGGTGTGTCGGGCGAAACGTCAATGACCGCGCCGAGGCGAGCCACCGGATCGAGGAAGTACGCGCGTGTGGTGTACCCAGACCGGCAGCCGGGCACGGTGAATGAGCCTTCGCGCACCGGCAGAGCGATGCTGGCGTAAGGACGCACCGGAGAGACGCGCGCGGAACACAATAGAAGCGTTGTGTTGGTGTTTTGCACGGGGTGATCGACTCGCCCCGCGATGGCTTTTTCAGGAGTGAGAGCCACGCGAACCGGCGGGATGTCTCCCGATTCGGCAATCTTCAAGCTGATGACGTGATGCGCGAAGAGTGTCGTGTTTGTGGTGCCGGGAACACGCGCGGGCACCGAAGCGTAGTCGAGCGTCGAACCAAACGCGCGCAGCGAAACAGTTCCGGGAAGCACAGCCAGCCGGAAACTGCCTTCGGAATCGGTGCGAGTGATCGCATCACGACCCAGAAGGACATCGTCGCGCCATTCGGGCTTGGTTGCTGTTTCTCGGCCCCAGTGAACCGCAACTCCAGCCAGCGGCTTGCCACTTGGGCCATCGGTCACCACTCCGCCGACCCATCGCCCGCGCGGAAGCCGAACGACGAGCGACTGAGTTCCTCCGGTGTTCTCGACTTCCACTTGAGTGCGAACTCCAACATACGGCCCGGCGTCCGCGGGCGGATGAACGAGCACTTCCACATGATCTCCGCGTGCGACACGAACTTGCATTGCTCCGCATTCATCGGTGATTGCATCGATGTCGGAGGGGATGATGCGCGGGCCGAGAATGCCGTGTTCGGTTGTGCAGAAGTGAGGATGCGAGCGGATGCGGTCGGTAATCAGTGTGAGCCGCGCGCCGGCCAGCGCAATCCCTGTGTCAGCAGCACGAACTTCGACCGCGAGTGTTCGGAACTCGGCGAGCTGGAAGTCAACACCACCAGAACGATCTGGGTGATCCACGCGGAACGTATCGAGCGCGAAGCGCGGATCGTTGATGCGAACCCAGACATTCGAGCAGCCGCCGAGTGTGGGGATGGCGAAAGTCCCGTCGGTGGCTGTCATCACGGGCGCCGGCCAGTCGGGCGGCAGTTGCGGAACTGAGCCACCGAGGACCGGCTCGGCGACCACATCGCCGACCCGCACGACCTCCACGCGAACTCCGCCAGCGGGTTGCCCGGAAGGGTCTCGCAGTCGGCCCTTCAGCGGAGAAGCAGCGGACAGGCGCAAGTCGAGCGTTCCCTTTGGCCAACTCGGCACGCGCACAGGCAGTGTGGTTGGGGACATGTTGGGAGCCGAGGCATGAACCGTGACGAGACGATCCGCGAACCAGGTGGTGAAATCATCCGGCACCGCGAGTGTAAATCTCCCCTGTTCGTCGGTAGTCGTCACGGCCAGCACTTCGTCCCGCAGTCCGCGTTCACCCGGACCGAACGGTCTGCGCGCAAGCGCGGCCAGGGTCGCGCCGGCAACCGGTTCGCCACTTGGCCCGCGAACAATACCCGACACCGCATCGTGAGAACCTTCGGGTGATTGCTGATTGGGTGACACAACCGAAGCCGACGGGAGCGGGGTCGGTTGCTGGGAATCGTCCGGCGCGAACCGAGCAATGCCACCCATCACCAGCCCGCAGACCAACACCGCAACAGCCACCGCGCTCGCGAGCGCGGAGAGTTGCATCGTGGAGGCGGTCGATTCACCGGCGAGCAACCCGGCGCGACTATCGGAAAGCAAGCCCGTTTTGGCGACCGGCAGCCCGGCCTCGACCGTTCGCGCAAGCAGCGCTGGAGGAGCGGCGCAAGCGCTGAGTGGCGTGAGCGTCAGAGTTCCGAGCGCGAACGCGCTGGCCACGGTGGGATTGATCCGCCTGAGTCGTCGGCGCAGACCAGTTTGAGCGCGCACGAGCCGCCTGTGAACAGCAGCCACCGAGCAGCGCAGTTCCAGAGCCACGTCCGCGTATGTGCGCCCTTCCAGACAGCAGAGGATGAGTACCAGACGATCACGAGCAGGGAGTTGACCAAGTTCGTCGTCGAGCAGCAATCGCAAATCGGTCGGAGGAGCAACTCCGCCAGCTCGTTCGACCACGGTTGCGAGGCGTTCTTCGATTCGCCGTTGACGGGTAATCATCCGACGCAGATCGATCGCGCACCCGCGTGCGGCGCTGAACAGCCAGCTTGCGAGCGCTTCTCCCTTGACGATGCGCTCGGCGGCGCTGGCGAGCCGGAGGAACGTTGCCTGGAACGCGTCCTCGGCATCGGCTCGGTTGCCCAGCACGCGAAGACAGACGCCCCACACAAGTTGACCGTAGCGGCCAACGAGAGTGGAGAAGGCTTGTTCGTCTCGGGTTTGAACGAAACGAGAAAGCAACTCAATATCCGTCCGCCGGTCTTCTTGCCAAGACCCAACGACGAATCCGAGTTGGCGGAGACTGCGTTCCGGCGAATCCGATCCCATCGGTACTCCAAGGGGTCGGGAGAGTCGTAAGTAATGTCGCAGGGAGCGTCACGGATTTCTCGCTCAGAGCGCCCTGTTCATCAGAGCTTCGCGCGTTCGACATATTTCCGGTTGGAATTGCATTTGCGGAGAGAGTTTGGCGCGATTGGGTAATGAGCGCCGATCTGAGCACGAAAAACGACAAACCCCGGCCAACGAGCCGGGGTTCAAAGGAGGAGAGCGTCTGTGCTAAAAGTCACAGGATTGGTTGAGTTAGAAAGCCCCTCACCCGCCGTTACGACTGCCGCGAAGCGCGTCAGTCTACGGTGACCTCTCCCCGCAAAAGCGGGGCGAGGTGGTTTGGTTGCACATTCCGTGTAGCTCATCGGAACTGCAAGACCCCACCTCGCCCCGCTTTTGCGGGGAGAGGTCGCCGCCGCGGAGCGCTTCGCTCCACGAAAAGCGGTGGGTGAGGGGTTTCTTCTTCCACAAACTCCTCGCGCTTATCGTGTGACAGTTTAGCGTCGGCGCGCTCCTACTCTGAGGCCATCACCGCCAGTCGATCGAACCGAAAACCATGTTGGTGGCGAACTGACCCTTGTCTGATGCGATTGTCTTCGCGTTCTTTCCGTCCGTGTCGGCGATCACCAAAAACGCTTCCGTCTCGATGGCCGCGTCGTCCGCCGAAAGGTTGTCCTTCTTCAAGATGTCGTCGTGGAGTTGCTGCCAGGCATACGCGATGCGCTTGCCGTCCGGCGACCACGCAACTCCGAACGCCCGGCCGTTTTCCGGGAACTCCGGCAGAGCTTCGCGCTTGCCGGTCTTCACACCAACCAAGTACACGCGGTGGCTGCATCCCCACTTGTGAGCGTGTTTGCGCGTTGGGTCAGAGTCGATGAGCAGCACCTTCGTCCCATCGGGCGAGAGGCGGGCCATCGCACTGGCGGGTGGCCAGTTCTGGAGGTCGCACAGTTCGCGAACTTTCTCTTCGCCCGTTGTCGCTAACACAAGCTTCCGCTTTTTGGCTTTCGCGTCGTGAGTCTCGACAACGAACGTCTTGCCGTCCTTCGCGCAGTCAAGCACGCGGACACCTTCGGGGAGCTTGAGAGCTTCGGTCTTGCCCGTTTCGGGATCGAGCAGAAGATTCTCAAACTTCATATCGGGGTGATGCCCGTCTTGCTTGACCACAACGATCCGCTTGCCGTCCGGCATCCAAAAGATGCTCAGTCCATGCGCGGGGAGATCGTGTACCTTCTCCGAGTCGGGCTTGTCGATTTTCCTCACCACGATCTTGAACGGCCACGGCTTCTCCGGGTTGCCAGGGACCGGGCCTCCTTCCTGATCGGCGACCAGGAACGCGGCGCGTGTTCCATCCGGCGACAGCCACGCTTGCCCAACGGAGTAGGTCTTTTCGGGCAGCGACAACTCCGCGATCTTCTTGCCGTCTGGCCCGACCACCCAGCACGCTCCTTCGCGAGCAATGATGATCTTTCCTGGGTTGGCGGGCTTCTCCACCGCGGGTTTCTTCTCCTCGGGCGCGTTTGGACCGAACCTCGGAATGAATACGACACGTTGCGTGCTTGGCGGTTCAGCGGCTGGACCGGGAAGACTACTCGCCACGACAACCAGCGCTGCGACCAGTAGGAGAGGAACGGCAGCGAGCTTTAACTTCTGGAAGAACATGGTTCGGAACACTCCGTGTGAAAGGAGTTCGATCGACTGTGGAATGGAACCGGAGTGAGTGGCCATCCCGGTCGCGGAGGCCGCGAGTCGGGGGGGAACCGCAGTGGCGCTGGCTTTCGCCAGCATCGTGAACGCCAGTGCGGAGAATGCGATTCCGCGCTTTCGCAACTGTGCGGCCAACAGCTTCCGAGCTTTGGCCAACCGGCTGCACACCGTTCCTTCCAGGATGCCCAACTGAGCGGATGCATCCTTCCGACTGACTCCGTCGAGTTCGCAGAGCACGACCGCAGCGCGCAGATGTTCCGGCAGCGCCGCGATTTCTTCATCGAGAGCGCGAAGAACGTCCGCGTCGAGTTCCTCGACACATTCCGAGGTGCGCTCAGGAACCACAGAGACAGACAATTCGCGAGAGCGACGGCGAGCAGACACGGAACGAGCCTCCCGAGCAGTGCGGACGGCGACACCATACATCCACGCACGAACCGCTTCTCGCGGGTGAACATCAGATGCGCGCCGAGCGAGAACCAGAAACGCGGCCTGGAACGCATCATCCGCCAGGTGCGCATCACCGCTCACGCGCTGACAGACGCTCAACACCATCGGCCCCAGTCGGCGGACGAGTTCGCCGAAAGCGCCTTCATCGGCGGTCAGGGCGAACTGCGTAAGAAGCTGACCGTCCGTGGTTTCATCAGTGTCGCGAACCGCCCGACCGATACGCGAAACAGCGGCAGAGAGAACAGCATTCGGCATGACAGGACTCCGGGGCGAACCACCGCGGCTCGCCATCCATATTGGGCTGAAGTGTCGCTTCGCGTCGCGGAAAAAATGAACCGGCCGGAATATTTCCGGCCGGGTTGGCGGTGTCGTTGGGGAATTGCAAGGGGCGAGTAGATCGTCTGCGCTCGGAAGCCGCGGGATGTGGCTGAGTCATGAAGACCCCTCACCCGCCGCTTATCGCGAAGCTGGCGCTTCGCGGCGGCGACCTCTCCCCAGCGGGGAGAGGTGGGGTTTTTGCGTTTGTTGTGAGGCTTTGAGAAGATGCCAACCACACCACCTCTCCCCGCTGGGGAGAGGTCGCCGTAGCCTCACGAAGTGAGGCGTAACGGCGGGTGAGGGGCATTGCTTCTTCCACGAACTCCTTTCGCAACCTCTGAATCATTCGCGCAGACGCTACATTACGGCTTCTCGCGCTTGAGGATCATCAAGACATCATTCGGCGTTCCGCCTTCCGAGACGAACTTGGTTGGTCG
>JAKEEV010001313.1 GCA_022616395.1 Planctomycetia bacterium
AAAACAGAAAACCGGGGGGTGGCGGGGGGAGGGGAACACCGCCCTCGGACGCGAGCGCTGATCCGCCCGCCTCTGACCCAACACAACAACCCATCCACCCAACCTGGTATCAGAACGATTCAATCCAACTCGGTATGAGATCGCTTCCCGCGATGGCACATCCATCACCAGGCAAACTTCCCCCGCCAAGTCCAGCGCCGCAGTTCGTCGGAGTTCGGATTCCACGCCAACCGCACGCCCGTCGCGACCTACTCCGCAGCGAGCATGTCCGCGACCGAGTTTCGTAGCTCTGCGTGTCGTAGCCGACACGCCACTGGAGTTGGTCCTGCGATCCGGCCATGTCCTGCGCGTCCCACCAGGCTATGATCCCAACCCTCCGACGTTCGCGGACATGCTCGGCGCGTTGCGTCTGCATCTGTGGAACGAGCGAATTACCACAAGGTCGCGGAAACCCACCCCAACACCGAAAATACTCAAGACCCTGGTAAACTCGCTCGCTGCCGCCCGCTAATGTCCGAAACTCTAGTCCACCCTGACACAAAAGAAATGACAGGCCCACAATTGCTTGTAATTTGTGTGATCCGCACCCATCGTGTTCCGCCATCAGTGCTCTGAAACCATCTGGTCCTCCTGCAATCCTGTCGAAAACTCTTCGTTCTTACTCACGCGGCCGTTCGCCCATGCGGAGCGATTCCACTTCGGGCAAGTCCTTGAGTGTGTTTAACCCAAACGCTTGAAGAAACTTCTTGGTCGTGCCGTAGAGTTGCGGCCGGCCGAGCGAGTCGTGCCGACCGGTGACTCGAATCAGCCCCTTCTCCATCAACTGTCGAACGATCTCACCTGATGCAACCCCGCGCACTTTTTCTATCTCCGCGCGCATGATTGGTTGCTTGTAGGCGATCACCGCGAGCGTTTCCAAAGCCGCGGACGTGAGCCGGAGTTCGTGGCCGGTGCGTTTGAGCCGGGCGAGCCACGGGTGATACTGTGGCCGCGTAAGCAACTGATACCCGCCCGCGATCTCTTCCACCTGAAACGCGGATCCGCTTGCATCGTAGAGCTGCTTCAACTTGTCCACGAGCGCTCGAGTTTCGGCTGCATTGGCAAGCCCAACGACATCCACGAGCTTGTTCGCGGGGAGCGGTTCGTCGGCGATCATGAGAGCGGATTCGAGCCGGGCGAGTTTGCCGTCACGCACGTGCGGATCGCGTGCAACTTCCGCGACTTCCGGCTTTGAGCGAAGCGCAAGCGAAAGCGGAGCATTACCTGGGCGCCGGGTGTATGGTCGAACTGTTGCGGTGCCGAATCTCTGGCGAAGGTGGTTCATGCTTGCTTCTGGTGGCAGACGCACTGGGCATTCGGTACACTTCCCAAACGCCCGGCCGGAGTGAAGAAGGTAGCTTAAACTGCGGCGCTACGCCGCGGAAGTGCAATGTCGTCACCCAAACAGCCTCGTCAACCCTCGCCCAGGCCGTACTCGGGTTGACGCTCCCTGGAAGGTAAGTACCCCGGCCGGGTGGTTTCTTCCCCAAAGGTGAATCGCCGTGACGTTCTGGTCTGACGATGCGCAATCGATGGCGAATCTGATTACCGCCGGGGTAATCGCTGCCGCGCTGTTGTTCGGTTTCATCGGCATCTCCACGTACCTGGCGATCTGGGCGGAGCGGAAGGTGTCCGGGCGCATTCAGGACCGGCTCGGTCCGACACGTGTTGGTCCATTCGGGATTCTGCAATCACTCGCGGACACCGTCAAACTCATCAGCAAGGAAGACGTGGCCCCGGCTGGGTCGGATCGCTTCCTGTTCAAGCTCGCTCCATATCTCGCCTTCTGCGCCAGCTTTTGCGGCTTTCTCGCGCTGCCGTTTGGCGCGGGTCTCGTTGCGCACGAACTGAACGTTGCGGTGTTCTTCATGCTCGCGGTGCTTTCGAGCGAAGTCTTCGGCATCGTGCTGGCCGGTTATGCCTCCGCGAGCAAGTGGTCGCTCTTCGGAGGAGTGCGTGAAGCCGCGCAAGTTGTGAGTTACGAAGTTCCCCGAGCGATGTGTGTTGTGGTTCCCATCTGCGTGGCCGGCACGCTGAACCTGAACATAATCGGAACGCAACAAACCGGCTGGTTCTGGAACTGGAACCTCTTCCACGACCCGTTCACGTTCCTCGCGTTCTTCGTGTTCTTCATCTGCGCCACGGCCAGTTGTAAGCGGGCACCGTTTGACCTCGCGGAAGCGGAAAGCGAACTGGTCGCGGGGTTCCACACCGAATACAGCGGCGTCCGCTGGTCGTATTTCTTCCTCGCGGAGTATGGAAGTATGTTCGCCGTGAGCGGACTGGCAACGCTTCTGTTCCTCGGAGGCTGGCACACGGGCTTTTTGCCATTTGAACCGAGCGTGGCGTGGGGATTCTGGCTGGGGAATCTTCTCAACGTCGCGGTCTTCATCGGGAAGTGCTGGTTGCTCGTCGGCGTGATGATGTGGATGCGGTGGAGCCTTCCACGCCTAAGAATCGATCAGGTGATGATGACTTGCCTGAAATACTTCCTGCCGATCAGTTGCGTGCTGCTTGTGGGCGTGTGCCTGTGGCAGTTGGCGATCCCGGTAACGGTCGCGGTGGTGGTGAAGTACATTCTCGCGTTCGGGTGCGCTGGGGGCGCGTTGATCGTGTTCGCCAGCCTGTTCCGCTCAGCCGGAACCGCGACCGCTCCTCCGGGCAAGCTCCCCGGCGCCTGGGAAGGCGGCAACACTCCGCTGACGGCGAACCGCAAGTGACTCGATTCCGTCCTTTCCTCGTGCTCGTCATGCTCTGGGCGGGTTACTTCCACCCGCTCGTTCTCCATCCGGCACGCACGCTTTACGCGCCATACTCGGACTTCCTGGCGGAGCATCTGCCCGCGAAACTCTTCCTCAATCGCGAGTGTCGCGACTCCGGCGAACTTCCGCTGTGGAATCCGTATCACTTCTGCGGGTCGCCATTCGTGCATGACATTCAGGTGGGGATGTTCTACCCGCCGAACGCGGTCGGCTACATCGTGCCCGAAAGCAGCGTTGGTTCAGCTCTCAGTTGGGTGATCGCACTTCATGTTCTCGCGGCGGGCGTGTTCGCGTTCATCTACGCGCGTTCGCATCAGTTGAATGAAGT
>JAKEEV010001314.1 GCA_022616395.1 Planctomycetia bacterium
GACACCGCAGACGGTGGGAGAGAATCGGGCATGATCGAAACTCCGCTTCAACTGCCGAATGCGAGCGAACGATTCACTCGCGACAGTTCAGAGTTTCAGCCCGGTCGTGACACACGAGATTTGTCACGGGGAACTGTCACGCATTTTTACAGGGGACCGCCACGTTTCGTTTGGACGCGAACGGGGGAATTTGACCGCGTGACAGTTTTTTTCGCTGGTGACAGTTCTCAGGTTGAACTACGTTTCGCGTTCCGGTCTCGCTTTTGCCGTTGCCTGACGCGGCGGATGAATCTTTCGGCGGTCACGGCATTCCAACCGTCGCCAGCCGCTTCGGCGAGTTCGTAGTAGCTCTTGTGGATAGTTCGCCAGCCCTTGTCGTACATATCGAGCAACGTCTCTTCCCGCTTGGTGAGCGGCTTTCGTTTCGGACCGGGGCGGCGGGGGCGCATGGCGTTCTCAGGAATAGTTGCCGTCGCCGTGCCGAGAAGCCCGTCAATTGTTCTGAGGGAGAGCCGCCACAAATCACCGATCCGAGCGAAGCCGTCCGACACGTCCTGCCGCGGCGGCGTCTTCCACAAATAGCCGATCAGAGCGGCAATCCACGCCGCGAACGCATCGCGTTCCGTACTGACGCGGTGATGCAACAGTACGGTTCCCGCTTGTTCCAGGAACCGCAGAAACGACTGTTCGTGTTTGGGAACGCCCGTCACAAGAACTGGCGAGAAGTGGCGCAGAACCGCCCCGTACTCGGTCGGAGTGCCATCCACATTCGCAGAGACACGCCAATGCCCAACCCTGTCTCTGGGGGGAAGCAACCGACCGAACGGCGGCTTGTCGGGCAACTTGTGCTGTTGAATGTTGGGTTGCCAGTACGGCAACTCGGCATAACGCTTCCGCAGATCGCCACGGAAGCCCCGCGGAAGATCGTCGGGCTTCAACTGAGAAATGGGGATGACGCAAAGCTCAAGCTCAAGCGGTCCGCTCGCGACGCCGGCAAGGCAAGTTTTTCGCACCGTCGCCAGGTC
>JAKEEV010001315.1 GCA_022616395.1 Planctomycetia bacterium
CCCGCCTGTCTGCGAATAGACCTTGTTCACCTGTCCGAAGTGGTCCGCGTCGATCATCACCAGTGTGATCGGAGCCGGAGTGCGCGTTCTGCGAAGTAACTCCTTGCGCGCGATCAGGTCGATCGCGCGGCGGTTGGGTAAGCCCGTCAGCGGATCGGTGAGCGCCATTTTCTCCAGGATCTGGTTCTTGAGTTGAAGTTGAGAGAGTGCCTGTTCCAGTTCCAGAGTGCGCGTTTGCACCCGCTGTTCGAGTTCCAGATTCAGCTTCCGCAACTCATCGAGCAACTGCTCGTGACTGCGTTCCAGAAGAAGCGAGCGCGAGATTGTTCTCAGCGACTGGAGCAGGTCTTCCGCGCGCCACGGCTTGAGCACCACGCGATGAACCTGGATGTGGTTGATCGCATCGACCGCGTCCTGAAGGCTGGCCGTTCCGGTGATGAGTACGCGAGCGGTTCGAGGTGCTGTTTTGCGAACCCAATCGAGGAGTGAGAGTCCGGTGTCGTCGGGGAGTTGGAGGTCGGCCAGGAGGATATCGACTGAGCGTTTGGAGAGGACGGCTCGGGCCTGCTCGACGGTACCAGCGGTGAGCACCTCGAAGTCGGCTCCCAGTTGAGCGGTCAGAATGGCCAGTACGGCCGGATCATCATCGACGGCCAGTACCGAACACTTGTACCGGGTCACGTTCATTGACGGGGCCTGTCACGAGCGGCGGAACGCCGAACAATCACCACGCGAAACCGCTGCCTCTGGCTTGGGGCAGGACCAGAAACCGACGGATTTCGCGTCGCCCGGACCCAGGATTCCGCTCAGGCCGGCCCCGTTCTTGGGCGCGTGTGCTTGGGGAACTCCGACCGTGGGGAACTTTACAACACAACTCCCCGCTGGTCGGGCTGTGAGCGTAACTTTACGCGGTCGGAGGGAATGCGCGAGGGGGGCGATTTAGGAAGTTTATTGATGCCAGGAGAAAGTCCGGGTTCTGTGGCGCACAGAAAAGAGAAAAATGAGTGGAGCATAAGCGGAAAAAATGACGAATTTATGTATCTTGCCGCTTGATCCTCCGCGAAACACCGCCTACAATCGGCGTGTTAAATGGGGGAAACCCCAGAGCCACACGCGAACGCCAACGCGCTGCCGCCGGCTCGACTGGGATCGTCTCGCTCGACGGAATCGCCTGAAATCCGGCTCTTTTCACCGGTTTTGGAAGCAACCGCCGAACGCTTTGGACTCCTTGTCGGGTCGGGGTTTTTTATTCCCTTTCACCAGGTGGAATCAGCACACGCACTGGTGAGGAATTCGGTCTCGTTGCGTCTTTGTAAGCTCTGGACGAAAACCCGGTAACCATCCACAAACCTCATCCGACGAAAAACAGGAAAAGTCAACCATGAAGACTGTCAGGCGGAAGCGATCCGGTCAATCCGCGAAGGTCGAAGACACTGCGACAACGACCTTCTCCTCGGACCTGCTGACGCCCGAAGAAGAACGGGAACTGCTCACGAGTTTTTGGGACTGCAAGAGCGAGCTGGTCCGCGTGCTGTTGCGCCACTTTCCCACCGAGTTGCGGGCTGTCCGTCCGCCTCTGGAACCGTGGCCCATGGCCCAGTTCATTCGTGAATATTGCACCGACGAACGCTGTGAAGTCATCGCCGTCCGCAGACTCCACGACCGCTACGTTCACTACAAGCACCGACTCGCAAGCGCCAACATTCGACTCGCCGCTCACGTTGCCAAGCGATTCCGCCACCACAGCCTCGCGTACAGCGATCTTCTTCAGGAAGCCGTTTGCGGGCTGATGCAGGCCATCGACCGCTTCGATGTGAGTCACGGCACTCGCCTCGCGACTTACGCGACGTGGTGGATTCGCCAGACGCTTCAGATCGCGGTTGCCCGGCAGTCGCACCTGGTAAGCCTCAGCCCGCACCACTTGCAGGAACTCGGCCTGCTTCAACAAGAGAGCGAAGCTCTGGCTCACGGCGGAAAGCATCTGCCAAGTCCGCAAGAGTTGGCCCACCGCACCGGAAGTTCGCTCGAACACCTCACTCACCTCCAGACCGCGACCCGCACGCCGGTTTCCCTCAACGCCGTCCTCGACGACGACAGCGACTTCAAGTTGACCGAAGCGATGCCTGACACCGGCACTCTGGTGATGCAGGAGAACAACGAGCGTCAGGAAGCTCTCGGTTTCCTGATGGAGAACCTTCGTCCGCGTGAACGGAAGGTACTCGACCTGCGTTTCGGTCTGACTGGCCACGGCACTCACAGCCTCCGTCAGATTGGTCACTTGCTGCGGATCTCGAAGGAGCGCGTGCGTCAGATTCAGAACCGCGCGTTGGAGAAGCTCAAGGCCAACGCCGAACGAGTGGGTTGGGAGCCGAACCTGCTCTTGGAGTGAACCCGATTCGCTGAACTGCCCGACAACTCACCCCGCGAGCCGATTGAGTTGGCTCGCGGGGTTCTTTTTTCCTCTCGTTTCCCCTCGGACTACCCCCCACCCCCCTTACTTTCTGTCCGAGTGCCGTTTTCCCAGGATTTCTGGCACTTCCTCACTTTGCGGTACAAAGAGGTGGCCTTTATCGCGCGTTTTTGCTTGTTTTTCTGGACTTTGAAAAGGCCAGGGGGCGGCCACAGCGACCTTCCTTCGCGTTGTCAAAGACCGTTTCCCAACCCACAGATAAGGCTACCCTATTAGTGAACATTTGTCAATATCCGCAGACACTGGAACTGATCGAACAGCGAACCTCCTCGGGCAGGACGGTGTCATTCCATGTTACCCTTCGCTCGTCTGCGATTGGTATGATGTTAATCAGACACTGGAACTCCCCATGAGCGAGACGCCCAACACACCGTCATCCACGAACCCACAACCTGACCGACCGGTCACCACTCGGTTCGGAACCCCAGAAGGTCGCGCCCAACTCGCTAGGGCGGACATCATCCTCGTCAGCGACCCAGTACAGCAAACCCGCTCGGTGCTTTACGGACGGGAGACGCTGGAGGAGATCGTCCGGTCCGGCACCAGCCGTGACGCCGTGGTCGTCACCATCCAGTTGGACTCCGCAACCGAAGAACTGGACGAACTCGAAACGCTGATCCGGGAGATCAAGGGGCGTTCGTCCTTCCGCCCAGCCGACCTTTTTCCCAAGTTCGTGATCGACACGGCCTCTTTCGGCTCCCACCCAGACCTTCTCGGCCCTGTCCGGCATGCCCTCGACGAACTCCGCAATCAGCACCGGACGCTGCTCCCGCGTGTGCAGTTACGGTTCTACTACTCCGTCCAGGCCGCCGGTTTCACCACGGCGCACGAGGAACTCCGACTGGCAGCCGAGAGGGCGAACGAACCGAATGGCTACCTCGTTCCCTTGTTGACGCTCGGCCACCTGATCTACAACCGGCTCCCCGCCGACCTCATCAAGCCGACCCGGTGCCTGGACATCGTCCACGGGCTCGGTCCGCTTGAACGCAATATCGGCGTGCGGTGCCGCTCACTCCTGGTCAGGTCGACGCCCCGTGGCCCGGCCTACTATTCCCGGCGGATGCCGAGGATGCGGTTCGGTGCCGACCGGCAGGAACGGTTGGTCGCGTTCTCCGAACACGCCTTGGAGCGGATCTGCGAACGAACCGTCTACAACTGGCGGGATTTCGGCGGGAACGGCGATGCCTTCGCCTTCTTGGACAACTGCGTCTACTTCGAGGACTGCACCGATGCCCGTGGTGAACCGTCCTTTGTCGTATACAACTCATGCGTTCCTCACTTTGCCAGCTGGGCCTATGCGAGACACGTTCTCGGTCAACTCGCCCCACTGGGCGGAGACGCCCGCGCAAACATCGCCAGGGCGAGCACCGACCACCCACTGTACTATCGGGTCGGATACTGTCCCGTTTCCTTCCACGGAGACCTTGCCCTCGCCACCACCCTGTTGATTCCCGGCATGAACCTACGACGGGGTACGCCAGAAGGACGGCTTATTGAGAACTGTGGCTTACCGCCCACCGAAGTGGCCCGCATGAAGGCCCAAGTCGAGACTCAGCTTTCAAAGAAGGCCCTGACGGACAGCGATGACTACAGTCTGATCAAGTGGTTCCACGAGAACGGTGTTCCGCAGGTGGTGACCATCGAACGGGAAGTGTTTAAGTACGATTGAGGTCGCAGTTTCTCTTCAGTCGCGGCACGACAGCAGGAACTGTCCCCCTTCCCGGAAGTCTGTCCTCTTTAATTGCTGAAATGGGTGGGAATTCTGCCCTCCCAGTCGCTGCAACGAGTCGAGACCGGAGGCAGCTTGCGAGCACCTGTTGCCCTTCGGCGAAGGCAACCTTATCCTGAAAAGCCCGCGGACGGATGGCCGTGGGCTTTCTTCGTTTCGGCGGCAGTGATGAGTGATTCTGCTCCGTGTCAGGTGAGCGAGCCGTTTCGGGTGCGGGTCGTTGCACGCGATGAGGTCGGGCTGTTCTTTGAATGGGCCAATCGCGAAGGGTGGAACCCCGGGCGGTTCGATGGTCCGTGCTTCCACGATGCCGACCCCGGCGGGATGCTTCTCGGCGAACTGCACGGAGAACCGGTCGCGTGCATTTCGTGCGTGCGATATTCAGACGACTTCGGCTTCCTCGGTCAGTACATCGTCAAGCCGGAGTTTCGCGGACTTGGCTTTGGGCTTCGCCTCTGGACTGTCGGGATGACGAATCTCGGAAGCCGCACCGTCGGGCTGGATGGCGTTCTCGATCAAGTGAAGAACTACGAAAAGTCCGGGTTCCACTTCTCGCATCACCACATTCGATTCGGAGGAACGCTCGCGGGGAAATCGCTTTCGGGTTTAGTGCGCCTCGACGCGATTCCCTTCTCGGATGTGCTGGCCTTCGACCGCGAGTGTTTCCCGCCACACGCGAAGTCTTCTTGCGAAGCTGGATCACTCAGCCAGAGTCCGCAGCTCTCGGCGTTGTGCGCGAGGGGAAGCTTGCTGGTATTGGAGTGGCGCGCAGAGCAGTTGAAGGGTTCAAGATCGGTCCGCTGTTCGCGAATGACATCGAAGTTGCCGAAACACTTCTGCTTGGGCTGGCGAAGGAAGTTGGTGGGCCTGTGGTGATCGATGTGCCGGAAACTTCCGCGCATCCCTCCGCGGAAATCCTCGTTCGGAAGCACGGCCTGACGGAAATCTTTCGCTGCGCCCGGATGTATACGCGTGGCGTGCCGAAGACCGCACGCGAGAAAGTGTTCGGCATCACATCGCTCGAACTGGGCTAACACGCGCAACAACTCCGCCCGAACGCTTCCCGCAACGAGCCGGGTGTGGTCTAATCCATACTCACTCAACAACGATTTCTCACCGCCGGAGATTTGTCCATGCGGTTCAC
>JAKEEV010001316.1 GCA_022616395.1 Planctomycetia bacterium
CCGAAGGGATTGCTCGTGCGGCCGGGATTGCTCTATCGCGGATTTCGGCGCGTGCTTCACGGACTTCAGAAGTCATTCGATGCGCGTCCGCACCTCAAGCCCACCGCGTGCCCGCTCGCCATCGCCGAGATGTTCGACAAGACCGCGACTTGCGCGAAGCTCGACGCGGCCGGCGTGCCGGTGCCCGAATGGAAGGACGGGAACACGATGACGCCCGATGTCGTTGGGTTCCCGCGCCTGCTTTTCGACATGGACTGGCCGGGCACCTACGTCAAACTGAATACCGGCTCCTCCGCGACGGGCATCGTCGTATTGACGAAACCACAAGGCGAAGGCGAGCCGACTGGCGTGACGACGCTCGCCGAAATCGACGGGCAGTTCTACAACTCTCGGCTTGTTAGGCGGCTCGAAGGTCTGTCCGGGCTGTTGAAGCCGCTCGCCTTTCTCCGACACGAAGGGGCGATCGTTCAGCGCGGGATTCCGATGGCTCAGATCGACGGTCAGAACTTCGATGTGCGCGTTGTGTGTGCTTACGGAAAGCCAGTCGCGACAATCTTCCGCCTCAGTCCGCATCCGATGACGAATCTTCATCTCGGTGGCCGACGCGGAGATTACGAGCGCTGCCGGGCTGCGATTCCCACACGCGAATGGCTCGATGCGCTCGACCACTGCTCGGATGCAGCAGGGTGTTTCGACTCTGCCATCGCGGGCGTCGATCTACTCTTCGAGCGCGGATTTCGACGACACTACATTCTGGAAGTGAACGCCTTCGGCGACTTTTTCCCCGGCTGGACAGATGTTCGCGGGCGTTCGATTCATGAGCTGGAAATCGAGGCCACAGTCACGCGTCAAGCGTGAGGGGTCGTTCATCCTCAACGCGCGTGCTGTCCGAACCGTTCCGGCAACCGCAAGAGTTGGCCCGTGCCGTTCCGCGTGCGGTGAGCGATCTGTTCGTCGCGCACTGGCGAAAGACCCGGCGGAGCGGTTCGCTACACCGGTCAAGTTTGGCCGAGCGGTCACGGAACTCACTTCAACAGTTAGAGAGGCGGGCTGACGAGGGGATTGCGACGCACGCGGACCGGATGTACGCTCACACTCATCTCACCTGGAGTCCGCCCAATGTCGTCCACCCTTCGCCCGTCGCCCAACCCCGACGAAGAGCGCCTCCTGGACTTGCTTGACGCATGGCAGCAAGGCCGCGGTTCGGGCCGCGAGCCGACACCCGAAGAACTCTGCCCTCACGACTCCAGTTTGCGAGAACTGCTGCGCGAACACATCGCTGCCGCCCGCGCCCTCGACCCCGGCACACTGTCTGCGGTCGGCACCGATAACCCTGAAGATTCCCCCACGGAAACTGACTTGCCACCCGCGCCGCCGGGGTATCGTTTGCTCCGCGAACTGGGGCGTGGGGGAATGGGGGTGGTATACGAGGCGATTCAGACACGCCTCAATCGACCAGTCGCGCTGAAGATGGTTCGTGGGGGAACCGGTGGAACTAGCGGAACGCGATTTCTGGCCGAGGCCGAGGCGGTCGCGGCTGCTCGACACCCGAATGTGGTCCAGGTCTACGAGTCCGGCGAACACAACGGCCGATCTTTTCTCGCGATGGAGTACCTGACCGGTGGTACTCTCTCGAAGCGATTGAAAGCCACCGGCCGAATGACGGGACATGCCGCGGCCGATTTAGTGGCGAAGCTCGCGCGCGGAGTGCAAGCAGCACACGATCGGCAAATTGTTCACCGCGATCTCAAGCCGGGGAATGTCCTCTTTGATGAGACAGACGAACCGAAGGTGACGGACTTTGGGTTAGCCAAGCACGCCAATCGCGAAGACCTGACCGCGACCGGAGTCGTACTCGGCTCGCCCGCGTACATGGCCCCGGAACAGGCCGACGGGAAGGCGAAGTTCGTCGGTCCGGCCGCGGATGTCTACGCGCTGGGGGTTATTCTCTACGAGTGCCTGACAGGAACTCGTCCCTTCACCGCTTCAACCCCGGCTGCTCTGTTGCGGCAAGTGATTGAAGCAGAGCCGGAAAGTCTGAGGAGGCGCGCTCCAGAGGTTGCTCGCGATCTGGAACTGATCTGTCTGAGGTGCCTTCGGAAGGACTCAACTCAACGGTATCCGACGGCTCGTGCTCTGGCCGACGACCTCGCGAACTTTCTCGCGGGCCGGCCGGTCTCCGCTCGCCCGATTCGCTGGCCGGTCCGGCTTGCCAAGTGGACCCGTCGGAACAAACTCGCTGCAAGCCTGATTGTTACCGCTCTGCTTGGAGCGGGAATCTCTTCAGCGCTTGCCGCCATCGCCATCGGAGAGAGTGGACGTGCTGATCGCGAGGCGAAGGACGCGAAACTGGCGAAGGAGCGGGCCGACCGGGAGGCAACCGACGCGAAGGCGAACGCCGCCGCTACGCGCAAGCTCTTTGGACAGGCCGCGATCACCGAAGGTATCCGCCGGGGCGATCAGGGAGATATTGCCGCGGCTCTGTTGTGGTTCGCGGAAGGACTCCGACGCAATCCTGACGATTCCACCTTCAACGCCGAGAACCGCGCTCGCTGGGCCGCCTACTGGAACCTCTCCCCGCGCCTCCGCCTGGCCTCCGTGACGACGATTGACCCGCCGACACTCACTCGCGGCGCGGTGTCGTTAAGCCCCGATGGTCGGCGCATTATTTCGGAAATTCACAACGGAGGGCTACGCCTCTGGAACGCCTCCACCGGTAAGCCCGTCGGCGAGCCAATCCCACAGAAGGAGGCTCGGTATCACCAGTTCGCCCCGGACGGAAAGCACTTCCTCACCATCGGAGACGATGAGACGGTTCGAATCTGGGACGCGGAGACCGCCACCCCGTTCGGAATCCCGCTCGCTCCCAAGCACAAGATCGATCACGCGATTCTCGGGCCGGACGGACGGTCGGTCCTGATCGTGCAGGAAACACCAAAGGGACCGCGCGGCCGAATGTGGCGCGCGGACACCGGCAAGCCCATCGGCCCAGCAGTTCGGATCGGGGCACGCGAACCAGCGATCAGCCCGGATGGTACGCGAGTCCTCGGCCGGGAAGACGAAAAGATCGGCCGGGTCTTCGACATGATCAGCGGCCAGCCGGTCGGCGCCAAGCTCCCGCACGACGACGAAGTCCAGGGTTACGCCTTCAGCCCGGATGGAAAGAGGATCGCGACCGCAGACGGCTACATGGTCAAGGTGTGGGACGTTGAGAGCGGTAAAACCGTTCTCCCGCCGCTGCGATTCCTTACGGAGGTCGAGATCCCGGTATTCAGCCCCGACGGTCGGCGGCTCCTGGGTCGAACACTCGAAGGCCCGGCTCAGTTGTGGGATTTGCAGAGCGGTCGA
>JAKEEV010000028.1 GCA_022616395.1 Planctomycetia bacterium
CAGCCCGACGGTGTTTGTCGCGCACCGTCGGGCTGACGCCGCGACGCTCACAACTCGCTCAGTAGTCCTGTTTCTCCAACTTCAGTAGCGCTTCCTTGAATGCTGCGGCACTGGCGAAGCGGTCGGTGGGTTCGCGTGCGATGGACTTCCAGAGGATCTCGTCGAGTTGGTCGCCGATGTCGGGCTTCAAGTCCTTCGCGTGTCTTGGGGGCGTGTTGAGCCGGCGTCGGAAGGTCTCCTCGCTCGACGGAGACCGCTCCCACGGCAGTTGACCGGTGAACACCTCGTAAGCGGTGACCCCCAGCGCGAAGAGATCCACGCGGTGATCGATGGCCTTGCGCCTGAGGAGTTCCGGAGCGAGGATGTCGGGCGTACCGGTCCGGTTGCCAGGCGCGCAGAACGCTGGAGTGTAAGGAATCGTCAGACCGAAGTCGATCAGCTTGACCTGCCCTTCCTTGTCGATCATGACGTTCCGCGGGCACAGGTCGCGGTGGAGGAACTTGTTGTCGTGCATGTACTGAACCGCGTCGCACAACTGACCAAGTATCGTGATGCGGTTGCCGTTGAGCTGTGGGCTGCGAGTGTCGACCAAGTAATTTAGACCCAACCCCTCGACCCATTCCATCACCAGATACGGTTCGCCCTTGGTCGTGATTCCGTGCTCGTAGGTGCGGACGATGTGATCGTGTCTGAGGGCCATGCAAATTTCGCCCTCGGTGGGCTTTTTGAGGCCGACGAAGCGAGCTTCAAACGTTTGCGTCTTGAGCTTGTCGAGGAGTTTCAGACAGACATTGCGACCGATCTCCCGGTCGTAGGCACGAAAGACTTTCGACATGCTCCCCTGACCGGTTCGCCCACTCATCTCGAACCGCTTCTCCAGGCTAATGCGCTTGAGGCCCTTCCTGGGCGCTCCCGGCGAACTCTTTTTGCCGAACAAAAAGCTGAACAAGCCCACGGCTCACCCGAATGCGGAGTGCGAAATGGAAACGCGGAATGAAAGACTCAGGTTCTCGTTCCGCCTGTGGAATGTAACTTACACTATCTCGGAAGTTGCGTCACGCGGTGTGCATCCAATTCCGCGCGTCTGAGAGCTACCGGAAAACCCGAGGTAGGACGGGCGAGAAAGCCAGTCTGCCGACGGCCTCGAAGGGCCGTCCTACTGAAGTAGCTTCCACTGGCTCTTATTGAAGCGAGCAGTAGTCCACGATCCGAGCGACTTCTGTTCTCAGATCCCTTCGATGAACAACGCGATCAATGAATCCGTGCTTGAGGAGGAACTCGCTGGTTTGGAAGCCTTCGGGGAGTTCCAGTCGCACGGTGTTCCAGATCGTGCGCTTGCCCGCGAAGCCGATCATCGCTCCCGGTTCGGCGAGCGTGAGGTCTCCTTGAAGCGCCCAGCTCGCGGCCACCCCGCCCATCGTTGGGTTCGTGAGAATGCTGATGTATAGCCCGCCAGCGGAATCGTAGCGAGCCAGCGCCGCGGAGACTTTCGCCATCTGGAGGAGGGACAGAATCCCTTCCTGCATCCGAGCGCCTCCACCGGAGCCGCTGACGAAGATCAGAGGCAGTTTCAGTTCGGTCGCGCGTTCCGCGGCGCGAGTGAGCTTCTCGCCAACAACGCTTCCCATGCTCCCGGCCATGAACGCGAAATCGGTGATTCCCAGCACCACCGGGCGCCCGCGGATGAATCCCTTCCCGGTGACTGCCGCGTCAAGCATACCGGTCTTCTGTTGTTCTTCGACGAGGCGTTGCGAGTACGGAATGCGGTCCACGAACTCTAGCGGGTCGCAGGGTCGGAGGTCCGTGTCCCACTCTTCAAAGGTGCCTTCGTCGAGCAACTGCGCGATGCGAGCGGCGGCGGGCATGGTGAAGTGATGGTCGCACTCCGGGCACACGTGGTGCCGGCTCTCGACTTCTTTCTTGTAGACCGTGGCCTTGCAGTGCGTACACCGGATCCACAAACCTTCCGGCACGCCCCGCTTCGGAGGCTCGCTCGCCATACACTCTTCCTCGGCTCCTCTTGCAGGATGTGCGTATCAGAATCGGGAACTCGTGTCAAATCAAGTGCTTTGAATGAGTTCAACAGAAGAGTTTTTCGACAGGATCACAGGACAGACGAGATGGATTCAGAAGACTGGACTCTGTCTTGATGCTGATCCTGTATTCATCCTGTTATCCTGTCAAAAACTCTTCTCCCAACAGCTCACTTGTCATCAATCTGAGCGAGGCTCTGGAATTTCTGCCCCTCGATGTAGGCGAGGAAGGCTCCTCCTCCGGTCGAGACGTGAGTCAACTTGTCGGCGACTCCAAATTGCTCGACCGCCTCCGCCGTCTCGCCTCCACCCACTATCGTGACCGCGCTACTCGCGGCCAGTGCCCCGGCGATGGCCCTCGTGCCCTTGCTATACGCGGGGCGCTCGAACCACCCGACCGGGCCGTTCCAGATCACCGTTCCCGCCTGCTTGATCTCCTCAACGAACATCGCGACCGTCCGAGGACCGATGTCGGCGCCTTCCAGTCCCATCAGGATGTCGCCTTCGCAGATTCGAGTCACAACACCCGGAGAAGTGTCCGCGGCTCTGCCGGCGACGAAATCCACGGGCAGCATGATCTTGGTCCCCACGAAATCCAACAGCGGTTGAGCCGCGAGTATTTCCTCACTCGACACCTTCATCGAGCCAACTCCCACTCCCTGAGCCTTCTTGAAGGCAAACGCGATCTTGCCACCGATCAGCAGGTGATCGACTTTCTCCAGCAGCGCGTTGATGAACCCGATTTTGTCCGCGACTTTCGCTCCTCCCATGATGCCCAGAAACGGACGCTTCGGGTTGGTCAATAGCGCGTCGAGAACTTCGAGTTCCTTCGCGACGAGAAGCCCGACCGCGCGCGGTTTGCCCGCGGCCTTCATCGCGGCCGGCACCGCGACCATGCTTGCATCGTTGTCGTTGTGGCAGGTGCCGAAGGCGTCATTGACGTAGGTATCGCCCAGCGCGGCAATTGAAGCGGCGAATTCCGGGTCGTTCTGTTGCTCGCGTGGATCGAAGCGAAGATTTTCCAGCAGAACCACCTCGCCCGGTTGCATCGCGGCGACCGCGGCCGTGACCGCGGGGCCAACCACCTCGTCAGCGGCTTTCTTCACCGGCTTGCCGAGCAGCTCGCTGAACTTCTCGGCGACTCTATCCATCGTGAGGTTTTCGCGCTCGGTGGGCGTGGCCTTCTCCGGCCGACCGAGGTGACTCATGGCAATCACGGACGCGCCACCATCAAGAAGCCTCATCACGGTTGGGAGCGCGCCTCGAATGCGGCGGTCGTTCTTCACCTCTCCGGTTTGCTTGTCCATCGGCACGTTGAAATCGACGCGCACGAGGACTTTCTTTCCCTTCAGGTCACCCAGATCAGCGAGTGTTTTCTTGGCCATCGGTGTCTTCCTTTCTCATTTCCGTCGGGGTTCGTTCGGCGGGGATGCGTCCGATCAGGACACACAGGCCGACCGCGGCAACTCCAACTATCGCCCCACGAACCGGACCAATCCCATACGTCAGCCAGACGAAGCCGACCAGCAGCGCGCCCGCGACCGCAAGCAAAAAGAATATCGCGAAAGTGAAGCCGACCACCATCACAAGAGTCATCAGGACCGCTTGTCCGGCATGAATCCACCATCGACGAGGCCGGCCGAGTTCGCGGGCAATGTCGCGTTCGTCAGTGAACTGCATGAAGGCCACGACTGCGAGCACCACCAGAGCCACACCGAGCATCACCAGTCCCGGAGCATCGGTTCGCCAGTCGAGAGGCCAGATGCGCGGCCAGTCCCATGCGACTGGCCCGGACTGCGAACCTGAGATTCCCCCAACAATTGCTCCGGCCAGCAACCGGCGCACTGGCCATCCGCGATCCGGTTCGGACGACACACGCGGATCAGGGGCGGTCATGGCTTCGCCCATCACGCCTTCGCGATCATGAACTTGAGCAAGTCCACGCAACGATGGCTGTAGCCCCATTCGTTGTCGTACCACGCAATCAACTTGAAGAACTTGCTGTTGAGTTCGATTCCGCTGCCGGAGTCAAAGATGCTGCTCGCGGAGTCGTGGATGAAGTCGGACGAGACTACATCGTCCTCGGTGTATTCGAGAATGCCCTTGAGGTACGTCTGGCTCGCCTTCTTCATCGCGTCGCAGATTTCCTTGTAGCTTGTGGCCTTCGTGGTCTTCACCGTGAGGTCCACCACCGAGACCGTCGGCGTTGGCACGCGGAAGGACATGCCGGTGAGCTTGCCTTTCACTTCGGGGCACACCAGGCCGACCGCTTTCGCGGCGCCGGTGGTGCTCGGAATAATGTTGATCGCGGCCGCTCGTCCGCCCTTCCAGTCCTTCTTTCCTCCGGGTCCGTCCACGGTCTTTTGAGTCGCGGTGTAACTGTGAACGGTTGTCATCAGTCCTTCGTCGATCCCGAATCCTTCCTTCAACAACACATGAACGACTGGAGCGAGGCAGTTGGTTGTGCAACTGGCATTCGAGATGATGGTGTGCTTCGCGGGGTCGTACTTGTCGTGGTTGACTCCCATCACAACGGTGATGTCCTCTTCCTTCGCGGGCGCGGAGATCACGACCTTCCTCGCTCCGGCGGCGATGTGGCCTTTGGCTTTGGCGGCTTCGGTCCACAGTCCGGTACATTCGAGGACGTAATCGACACCGAGCGCCTTCCAGGGAAGCTCTTCGGGTTTGGCCTTCATGCCGAGCGATTTGATTGAGTGCCCGTCCACAACGATGATGTCATCGTGTTCGAGATCCGGCTTCGATTTGCGAGTTTCAACCGGTTGGTTGAATCGGCCCTGGGTCGAATCGTACTTGAGCAAGTAGGCGAGGTTATCCGCCGGTACGACATCGTTGACGGCCACCACATCGAGTTGCTTGCCGAGCAATCCCTGTTCGACCAGCGCGCGGAACACCAGCCGGCCAATTCGCCCAAACCCATTGATCCCGACCTTCACTGACATCTGAGGGGTCTCCGATTCGAGTGTCTCCGGCGAGTGCAGCGGACGGGCCGCGATGCCGGGTGCGCGTTCACTGTTTACGGTATGATTCCGCCCGCGTGATTCCAGT
Source organism: Planctomycetia bacterium (assembly GCA_022616395.1). Taxonomy (GTDB): domain Bacteria; phylum Planctomycetota; class Planctomycetia; order Gemmatales; family Gemmataceae; genus Gemmata. Next base: position 5,100 of record JAKEEV010000028.1, read on the forward strand.
GCCGCGATGATCCACTTGTGGAGCGCCAACGCCAGCACTGTTGTGTCGTTGACTCAGGCGACTTCGCGCCTTGAAGACACTCGGCGGACCTGTTACTTTCACGACAACTTACTGAGGGGATGCACATGACACATCGACTGACATTCATCACCGCGGGGTGGCTGACCCTGTTCGGACTGCTCTGCGCCGCAGGCGCGGGTCAACCCCCGCCCGGCACGAAGGTGGACGAGAAAGGCATCTTCATCCCAATCCCCAAGTCCGACAACCGGGTGGATCGGGAGTGGCTTGAATATGCCCTGAAGCAGCAGAAGAAAGCGAAGAAGAAGTTGAAGGTCAATGGTGTGGAAATGGATGTCACCGTCGAGACGATTCACAAGAACAACAAGGCGACTGATTTCGAGTTCACCTGGACTCTCACTTACACCGGCCCTCGATCTCCGCTCATCATCCTGGAACCGTCCCTCACGCACCCAAGCATGGGTCAGACTTACGTCCGCTTCTTCGCGTTCCCAAAGGACGCGAAACAGGGGCGAGCGGCGGCACACATCAGCCCGACCTACTGGGACTTGCAGAAGCCGGGTGAATTCCCTCCCAAACTGGAAGACCTGCGTAAGCAGTGGAAGTTTGTCACCATCGAGAAGGGTAAGTCTGCCACGGGCACCACAACGTTTCCCGTCGAGACGCTCAAGAAGCGCCTCTTGACCGAGTATCCCAAGGAGTTCGTCGCTGACACTCCTCCCGAACTCTGGGTCAAGTTCTTCCATCGGCCATCGGATCGCGCTGAATTCAAGTCATTGGACGCCTGGACTGGTGAACTCTGGACACCCATTCTCACCGTTCCCGAGTTGAAGGGTTGGTAATGTTGTGTAACCCTGGACTGTCAGCAACACCTCACTCATCCTGGAAAGGAAAGCCACATGAGTCGGACAACCTGCCGGACACCCATTCGCCCGTTGAGTCGTCTCGAACAGCTTGAGGATCGATGCGTCCCGGTCACTTGGCCCGTTGACGTTGGGGTTGGTGGACCACAGATCATGGGAACTTTTGGTCAATATCAGGAGATCGCGTCGGGGCCGACGTTGGACGGTGGTATCCACCTCCACGAGGGGTTAGACATCCCGAAGGCAGCCAACTCATCGGTGAAGGCAGTCATGGCCGGAACCGTGGAGGCCATCTTCCGCGATACCCAACGATCACCTTACGATAACTTCATCGTGATCCGGGATTCCCAGGGTAACCTCGGATGGAACTACAAGCATGTCGTTCCACTCGCGGCGTTACGAGTCGGAGACGAAGTCGCTGAAGGACAGGAGATTGGGAAGGTCGCCGAGGCACCAGCATCGAGCGTTGCTCACGTTCACCTTGATCGCGGCGAAGCGCCAGCCATGCTGGCCGATGGTGAATATCGTGACTCTACAATCCCAGATACGAGCGTGTACCGTGGTTACACCGAAGACTTGCGCACGTCACTTCTGCTACTCACGACGAAGGGGCTGCCAGCGGAGGTGTATAACAACGCCGCGCTGGCGGCTGCGACCGATCTCCGAGTCCTCGAGGCCCTGAGGTGGCAGTACATCACGTCGATCAATCCCTTGACGGAGTTCACGGTTATTTACCCAGATGTGCTGGCTCCGACGATTGACACCATCGCTTTTCGGTTAGGCTCGGACGACGAGTTGGGCAATAAGGGAGGAGGTGGGGACACCGCCGAACTTCGCCGAAGTACCGCTCACTACTTCAACGGCACCGTCGTCGTCAATAGTGTCGGCAGTCAACCTCTCACTCGGCTCGGTCGAAACGCGACCGTGGTGGCCGCGAATGGAGACGACATCGGCGGGGCAGAGTACCTCATCGACTTCGTCGTGAATGCGTATGATCGGTTCGCCATTGCCGGACAAACCTCTGAGACCAAACTCAACCCAAACAAGTTCGATTTCACTGCCGCGGGGCGCAAGTGGGGAGCCTCTTCGGGGATCATCCAGTCGTTCGACTTCACCGGGTTCCCGAACTATGAGGGTATCGGTGACTTCATCCACCGCGAGAATACCCGCTCGGCTTACGAGAACGACCAGGATCACAACTCCAGCCTGACCGGACCGTTCTGGTACATCATCACCAACACGCCCGATGCAACGCGCATCGGCCCACCGCCACCGGGCGGCCCCGCTCCCGGCGCGATCTTCGCAGACAACCGGGAACTCCGGTGGAACTCACTGGCCCCGGCTGGGCACGCCTTTTCCTCGCAGGAATTCGCCGACGATAACGCACATGCAGAGTATCCAGACGACATCTATGACATCACTGTGGGCGTGAGTGACCTGCAAGGGCTGCGCACCACGAAAACGGTGACTGTCGTACTCAGCAACTGGGATCGAACTGTTGTGACCGACAAGGGTGTTTACGGCAACAACGAAGCGGTCACGATCACCACGGCGACCAATATCGCGCGAATCAGGCAGTAAACATCCACGTCCTTCCAGTTGGTGTTTTCGGACAGTTCAGCTTCCCAAATGGGACCGCACTCACGGTGGCCAACAAGAAGGTCACCGTCACGACCAACGCGGAGGGAAGGCTACCGGAGACAAACTTGGGCGCGCTGCCCGCGGGTTTCCAGGTCATCGTGGCAGACTACAACGGCGACGGTGAATACACAAAAGGTCTGGATGCCCTCACCGTCATCTTTGTGGGAGCAGCGGGCAACCCGCCGGATGTCGGCGAGGTGGATCTGTCCTCTTCCGATAGCTCGTCCGCCTACACGCAGGAGGTGACGTTCACCGCCACCGTCGAGGCGGCAAACCCGTTAGACCCGCCACCTGCGGGACAGATCGCGTTCTACACTGGAGCGACTCTCCTCGGAACCGCTGCGCTCAACTCAAACGGAGTTGCCACCTGGAACGTGAGCAATCTCGGAGTTGGAAGTCATCCGATCTCCGCGCACTTCATCTCCGAAGTGTATCCCGGACAGGACTGGTCCGCGACCCTGACCCAGACCGTCAGCGCCAACTCGACAACTGTATCGCTCACGGGACCGGCCACGTCTTACCACACCGATGAGGTCACATTCACTGTCACTGTCACCGCGTCGGGCACCCCCATCCCAGACATTCCCAGCGGAGACGTCGAGTTCTACGCCGATGGCGAGTACCTCGGATCGACGGAACTGGACGCAATGGGAACGGCCACCTTCCAGCTCGTGGGGTCGGGGCGAGGAACCTGGACGATCACCGCCGTCTACAGCGGCGATGGAGTCTTCATTGGCGGAAGCAACTCCTCGCTTGCACATATGGTCTTCAACAATGCCCCCGAGCTTACCGACGACGCCACCACAACACGCGCCGATGAGTCGGTGAAGGTGTTTGTCCTGGACAACGACTTCGACGCGGATTTTGATGAGTTAACTGTGACGGGATGGAGCCAGCCGCAAAACGGTTCGGTCGTCCTGACGCCGGATGGATTCCTCTACACACCAAACCCCGGCTTCATCGGCACCAACACATTCACGTATACAGTGGACGATGGCTCCGGCGGAGTGACAACCGCGACAGCAACCGTTCGGGTCTTGGCGCCAACTGCTAACAACCGAGCGTTCGCGGACGTGAATGGTAACGGTGTTCAAGATCCCGGAGAACCTGGGTTACGAAATGTTCGAGTGGAGTTGCTCGACTCCGCCGGGAACGTGGTTCGTTCCGCCACCACTGATAACAATGGCTTCTACTTCTTCGACCCGGCACCGGCGGGGACGTATCGAGTGCGATTCGTCCTGCCCGACTGGCAACCACCTCTGCCGTTCAGTCCGAAACACATGGGCGACCCGACGCGTGACAGTGACGTGGACCCTGCCGGGTACTCCGACTTCTGCTTCTACGACCCAATGCAACCCACCGACATCGCTGCCGGGATCATTCTCGACCCGGACGACCCGCTTCTCTCGTATCTGATCCGTTAAGCCGTCCTTTCGCACCGATAGCCAATTGCGCCCGGTTCGCCGCCGGGCGCTTTTCTTTCTACCCTGACAACAGGTGACAGTCTTTCAATCCAGTTGTGTGAGGCTCTCCCATGTCCAAAGTTGTTCGCGTGGCCGTAACCGGCGCGGCCGGGCGGGTTGCCAGTAGCCTGATTGTGCGGCTCGCGTCTGGCGAAGTCTTCGGCCCCAGCACGAAGGTCATACTTCAACTGCTGGAACTGCCTCCGTCGATTGCTCCAACAGCAATGAAGAACCTCGAAGGCGCCATGTACGAACTCCAGGACTGTGGATTCGCGACCCTGCAAGATGTGATTATCACCGACCAGCCAGACAAGGCATTCGCGGGGTGCAACTGGGCGCTTCTGGTGGGCGCTGCGCCACGCGGACCGGGCGAACAGCGGTCGGACTTGATTCGCAAGAACGGTCCCATTTTCGTTGGGCAGGGTCAGTCACTTGCCAAGAACGCCGCCAGTGATGCGCGCATTTTGGTTGTTGGAAATCCGTGCAACACGAACTGCCTGATTGCTTCCCGCAATGGAAAAGCAATCCCGGCCGACCGCTGGCACGCGATGACGCGCCTCGACCACAACCGGGCTGTCTCCGCTCTGGCGATGAAGGCGGGCGTCGGCAACGATGTGGTTACGTGCATGACCATCTGGGGGAACCACTCGAACACGCAATACCCGGACTTCACCAACGCCAAGATTAACGGCAAGCCCGCGACAAGCGTGATAACTGATCGCGCCTGGCTGGAAAACACATTCGTGCCGAGTAACCAGGAGCGCGGAGCGTTTATCATCAAGACAACAAACGTGTCGTCATCGTTCTCCGCGGCCAGCGGAGCCATCGATCACGTGAAGAGTCTGGTTCGCGGAACGCCGGCGGGTGACTGGACGAGTGCAGCAATCGTCTCGAAGGGTGAGTACGGCGTGCCGGCCGGTCTGGTGTTCGGTTACCCCTGCACGAGTACAGGCGATGGGAACTGGAAAGTGGTCGAAGGGCTGCAACTCGACGCTTTCGGTCAGCAGAAGTTCAAGGCGACACTGGATGAGTTGTTGAAGGAACAAGAGGTCGTGAAGGACTTGTTGCCCGCGTGATGGACAGGCGAACCCCGCCCACAAGGGCGGCGGGTCCACACCAACCCACCGCCCTTGCGGGCGGGGTTCGCGGGAACCCGCCACTCGTCAGGAGATACCCCATGCCAAATGCCAAGAACGTTCTCGGCGGCCCGCTTCAGACATGTTCGCTCTCCCCACTGACGGGGTTTTACCGCAACGGTTGTTGCGACACCGGTCCAGACGATCACGGTCTGCATACCATCTGCTGTCAGGTGACCGCGGAGTTCCTCGCCCATCAGAAGGAGATTGGCAACGATCTGAGCACTCCGTTTCCCCTGTTTGGTTTCCCCGGATTACGCCCCGGCGACAGGTGGTGCGTGTGCATCACGCGCTGGAAGGAATCTCTGGAAGCAGGAGTCGCCTGCCCGGTGGTTCTTGAATCCACGCACATGCATGCGCTAGAATTCGTTGATCTCGAAGACCTGAAACGGCACGCGGTTAGCCTGGAAGAAGCCTGAACGGTTCGGTCACCTCGAGGGCGAGCTGCTTCGGAGGCACCTCAATGAGACTCGACGACGCACCACAGAGCGGCAACGTCAGCGACATTCGCGGAATGGGTGGCAAACTCGCTGTTGGGGGCGCGGGCGGGATAATTCTGCTCATCCTCGGGCTGATTTTTGGCACGGATATTACCGGCGGAAGACGCGTATCCAACAATCCGCCCGACGAGAAGACTCGCGTCTTCGTCTCGAAGGTTCTGGGCACAACCGAAGAGGTGTGGGAAGCGGAGTTCAAGAAGATGGGTCGGCGCTACAAGCCGCCGAAGCTCACGATCTTCAGCGATCAGGTCCGAACCGGCTGCGGTGTCGCTCCCTCCTCCGTCGGCCCATTCTACTGCCCGGCCGATCAAACGATTTACATCGACCCGACGTTCTTCGACGAACTCGAACAGAAGCTCGGCGGCTCAAAGGCCGAGTTTTCGCAAGCGTATGTGATCGCTCACGAGGTCGGGCATCACGTCCAGCGCCTGCTCGGGTACACCGCGGAGCCAGGCAACGATCAGGAATCCGTCCGCCTGGAACTCCAGGCGGATTACCTCGCGGGTGTCTGGGCTCACCACGGACAGAAGAGGTTCAACTTCATCGAACCGGGCGATGTCGAGGCCGCGCTCACCTCGGCGAAGGCCATCGGAGACGACCGACTCCAGAAGCGTTCCGGCGGGTTCGTTCACCCGGAAAAGTTCACGCACGGAACTTCCCGCCAGCGGGTGTACTTCTTCAAGCGCGGACTGGAAACCGGAGACGTGTCGAAGGCGACACTCAGCAAGTTTTTCACGGTGCGGATGAACCGCAACGGCGAACTCCAGGACTTCTGAGAAAACAGCCCGCAGCTTTGCGGCGGATTCAGAAAGACACCGCCGCAAAGCTGCGGGCTGCTTTGAAACTAAACGAACACGACCGGGGAATTCTCCCCGGTCGTGTCGTTTCGCGAGTCTTACTTGGAGGTTGTTCAGCTAACCAGATCCTTGATCCAGTAGGAATCCTTGATCTTGGAGCCGGTCTCGTTGTTGTCGATGCGGTTGCCGGCGATGTAGTACGGCCGGCCGAGGTTATCGCGGACGCTCGCGTTGACTTCCGGTTGCGGGTCGAGGCCGAGTCCGCGGTAGATCGTGCCGTAGACATCGAGGACGCCGACCTGATTCTCAACGGCTGAAGTTCCGTCCTTGTCGGTCTTCCCGTACGCGACTCCGCCCTTGATCTCGCCGCCGCCAATCACCACGCTCCAGGCGCGGGGGAAGTGGTCGCGGCCAGCGTTCTGGTTGATGCGCGGGGTGCGGCCGAAGTCGCCCATCCACACGATCACGGTGTCCTTGAGCCTCCCGCGTGCGGCCAGATCCTTCACCAGCGTGCCGAAGCCCTTGTCCAGCACGGGGAGCCGCTGGTTGGCAAGAATCGGGAAGATGCCGTTGTGGTTATCCCAGCCGCCAAGCGACACCTCGACGCACGCGACTCCCGCTTCAACCAACTTGCGGGCCAACAGACACCCGCGGCCGAAGTTGTTATTGCCTGTGCCCGCCGCTCCGTAATCTTCCTTGAGCTTCGCGTCGATTGGCTTGCCGTCGATTTCCTTCTCCAAGTTGAAGACTTCCTTCCGCTGCGAGACGACGAGGCTCAGAGCCTTCTCGTACACTTCCTTGTGAGCCTGGGCAGCGTCCATGATCGGCTTCCTGTCGCTGCCGGTCTGAACCAGTCCGCCTTCGAGCTTCTCGAAGATCGCCGCTCGGCGAATGGTGCGTTTCTCGTCCACCGGCGAGGAAACGTTTTCCGGCGGCTGACCGGGATTCTGGATCGTGAACGGAGCGTACTTCATTCCGAGGAAGCCCGAACCAATCTGCGTTCCACCCACCGACATGAAGGCGGGCAAGTCCGCATTCTTGGCCGCTTCCGGATCGGTTCCCTGGAAGAAGGACAGGACCGAGCCGAGTGACGGGTAATCGAGAATCGGGCTGCGCTGCCGGCCTGTGTTCATGATGAACGTGCCGCGCGCGTGGTCACCTTCATTGGAGTTCAGCGAGCGGATGATCGAGAGGTGCTTGAACTGCTCGGCGACCTTCGGCAGGTGCTCGGTGATCGAGATTCCGCTAGCCGCAGTGGTCTTGGGCTTGTGATCGCCGCCGTTGGGGCTGTCGGGCTTCATGTCCCAGAGGTCGATTGTGCTGGGGCCGCCGCCCATCCAGAGGATGATGAGGCTCTTTTGCTTCTTCTGCATCTCCGGGGCGCGAGCCTTCAGGTCAGCCAGGAACGACAGACCTGGAACGGCCACGGCCGCGCCGGCCGCGGCGTGTTTCATGAAGTGCCGACGATCGGTGGTTCCGAACATTTCTGCGCTCCTGGGCGCCGGTTTTGTGTTGTAACCGGCAAGGTGAGAAGAGTTTAACGCTAAAGTCCGGCTCCGGCAAGAGTCTGTGGCGTGTCGAGGCGGGGAGTGAGCCGTTTCTATCCTTCTGACGCCCAGTTTAGGGAGGGGTTCCCAAAAACCCGCGCGAAAACTCACGATTCCAGTTCGCGGGCCGGTTATCTCGACACTAATGGAATCCTTTCCCGCTGGGGACGCAGACACTCTTTCCCACTGAACGCCGAGGAGAGCGGAAAGTTCCGAAAGCTCTACCCGCTCTCTTGCCAGTAGTTTCAAGTTGGGAGAGGGGAGAGGGCATGCTGTTTCAGCCACCTCAGCCAACTTCCTGCTCTTGGACGAGGTCGCAGGCCAGGACTCCACACAGAAGCGCTACCCTCCACCCCACGCCAGGTGAGCCAGGCGAGGACCGCGAAAACACGCAAACCGAGGATGGCAACTGGGGTAGACGGATGTTCACTTTAGGTGTAGAGTGGAGAATGGGTTGGGAGCGATCTTTGACAACCGAACCGCTCGTACAGATTCACCCGCTCCCGTGCGGTCGCGGCTCGTTGGGACACTTGAAATCTCAGCCAACTCACGAGCCGCGACCGCAAGGGAGCGGGTGAAAGTTCACTCGGCCGGGAGACATCATAAA